>DSBT01000046.1 GCA_011045915.1 Mesotoga infera | reverse complement strand
TTGCTTTGGGATAAATATCTTGGCGGAGAACTGGAAGATGTTAGCCTCGCGGTGGCTAGTTCAGGCAACGGATTTGCTTTATCCGGTTTCTCTGCATCAAGTGACGGCGATTTGGGCTCTAATGGAGGAGACTACGATGCTTTCGCCTTCTACCTAGAATAATCGGCTGTAGAACTGCCACTTCAAACCTTCTCTTTTCGCTGCAAATACAGATGAAAGGCAGTTGCTGAAAAGAGCGTCTGTACTCTCCCCATCTACGGGAAACTGACAGATTCCGATCATTACAGATGGCACAATTTCTGTGTCAGTGACAACGATGGGTCTTTCCAGAGCTGATAATAAGGGAATTACTATCGAAGAAATTTCCTTCCTAACGCTCAAATCCATTACTATAACGAAGACGTCATCCATGACCCTAAAAAACTCTGCTTTCGGTATTAATTTTGCGAGTCTCTTGCTAATTCTCTGCAGAATTACATCTGAGGTTCTTTTGCCAAACATTGCAGCTATCTCCTTGGAATCTGGCGATGTGACACACAGAAGCGAAAAGGAGCTTCCAGTAACTCTTGCAGTATGAATTTTGCTGGCAAGATGAGTGTGCAGAGAGCTCTCATTTCCAAAGCCGGAAAGAGAGTCAAGGTACAACATATCTCTCAACGCGTTTCGAATACTTGAAGATGCACTGTTGTCAATAATAGTCATCAAATATGACAGTTTATTCGAAATCCCAAGAAAGAAAATGTTGATAGTCAAATGTGACTTTCGAATCTTAATTGATTCGCTCAGGTCGAGAGACACATGATTTATCTCTCCATTGATTAGAGAACTGAGTCTTGCTATACTCGTTTCGTTCAGCAAGTTGAATAAAATCGAGAAATCTATCATATCTTGCTTCACAAAGCTTAATTCATAGAAATAATCAGAAGATAGCCTTCTCCATTGTCTGTTCTCAACAACTACCTCCCCCTCGGCCGAAAACACTGCCGAAGCCTCGAGTGTCCCCTCGAGCAAGCGTTCGGCAATATGCACGCTCTCGTTCATCTCTCTCTCCCTGGTTTCCATAGGCCACCTCATATCATGTATCTTGATTCTGATAGATAAACTTGTGCAATACTGTGCCAAAATAGAAGTTGATCAATCATGGTTGGAGGCGTAGAATCTTACTGTGGAAAAGAGAGAGATGTTATTTAGACCGGCAGAAAGTGAGGATGTGCCCTTTGTTGCCTCGCTGGTTTTCGATACTGATCCTTCGCATTTCAGAAGAGCTTTTGGAAGAAGGGCTCGTAGGTATGTCTCCGGACTTATATTACTTAATAGCCCACTAAACATTAGGCACATAACCGTATGTGAATTTAGGGGACAACCCGTAGCGATATATGCCCTTTACTCAATGAATGAGATGAGGCAATTAGCTTCTTCAAAATTTGGATTCGGAGATTTCTTCACTAGTCTTTCTAGATTCAGGTTGCTAATGGAAATTCGGACGCTACGAAAGGCAATGAGAATGAGTGTTTCATCTACCCAAAGCTATCTAGGAATCATTTCGGTTGAAAGAGACTTCAGGAATATGGGCTTTGCGAGAATGATATTTAATTATCTTTTCGAAACTTGTCAAGAGATTGTGCTCGATGTTTCAAGGAGCAATGATAGGGCTCTTTCAATATATGCCAAATATGGTTTTGAAACCGAAACGAGGGTTCCGCTTGACTACCCGGTCAAAGACAGCATAAGACTGAAAAGCACCCGGAAAACTACCGTGTGATTATCTACAAAACTCCTTCTGAGATTGTCGTAGGATTTCTATAGCAGGAACAATAGCTTTCTAAGCACTTCAAAATAGTCAGTATCTTCAAATATGAGTGTCCGGTCATCCATCTTGCGCACTCCCGGAAAAAAGGAGAGTTTGTGTGCCAGTCTGTGGTCAACATAGGCAATTTCGACAATAAATCGCTCTGGCAGCTCCAAGGGTTGTGTCTCAAGATTCTTCAAAGCCTTATAGACCCCCTCTTCAATCAGTTTCACCGCTCTTAAGGGATGGATTGAATCGACTGATGATCCACTTCCACGATTTGTTGAGACCGTCACGATGCCAGGTACGGCCTGCTCAGCAATCCTCACAATTCCTTCATCGCCACTGATAAAAGCAATCGGTATACCGTAGTAGGCTGCTGACATCGCGTTGAGCATGAATTCACTGACAAGCTCCCCATTCATCTTCAAATAAAAGATCTCGCCGGTCATAGTGTGAGAAAGAGGATTCAAAGCCTGCCCTGATGGGGAGTGGTAGCCTGTGAATACGACGGCACCAATACCGTTATCGACTCCCTGCATCATCATCAGAGGGTCTCTTGCCCATCCTCTCAATATGCGAACTTCTTCAGGAAGAGAGGAGGGATCAATATTTCTTGCACTTCCATGGGCATCTCTCACAATAACTTCCGAGGCCCCTGCTTTCAGAGCACCCTGCACAGCGGCACTCACTTCGGCAGTCATCTGCTTCTTGAAATATTCGTAGTCTTGATGTCCCTTTCTTGCTTCGTTCCAATCTGCAATCCCTGAAGTCCCTTCAATGTCAGCACTGATGTATACTCTCACAGTCAAACCTCCCAATAATTCTTAATTCTATTTCCGCTTTTCCAGCCTTTGGAATCACATAGAATATTGACTTACCGTCAGCTACTCCTTGATACCGCTGCTCTCAACAAAAAAAGACAAAAAAAGCGACCAAATACCAGCTGAATTTCATTAAAAAATGGAAAAAGCTCTTCGAAGTTCTCTTCAGTCATCGAGCGAAGAGAGACTGATGCGATTGACGTAATTTTGTATGTAACATATCCTTCAGAGCCCCCTCGATTTCTTCACAAAGAGCGTACTGGTGTTAGGAAAACATCGAGCGTTTGCTTTTGGCAGCCGGATTCCGCAAAGTGGCTCAAGAAGCATTCAAGAACACTCATCAACAGCTTCCTTTGCTAATTTATCCGCAATCTCGTTGAAGGTATCTCCAACATGCGATTTGACCTTCACCCATTCTATACTGATATCGGGGGATAGTTCATCAAGAAAAGCTCTGTACTTTCTCGTCGATTCGTTCTTTGCTTTCCACTCTCCTGTTTTCCAGCTCTTTAATCCCTCATAGTCGTAATGTATTTTCACTTCCTTATATCGCTTTTTCAGGCAATAGTTCAACCCTTGAACAACACCTTCTATCTCTCCTATCACATTTCTCATTTCCAGGTTTTCTCTCACACAACCCTTCATCTTTTCCTCTATACGTTCTTCAGAGATCACAATCACTCCATAGCCTGCCGCGTTGTCTCTAAAACTTCCATCAACGAAGAGGTGTGTTCCACCGTATGTTCTGCCGTTGAATTCCTCCCACGCGAACAGCAACTTCTCAGACAGCGCATCGCAGGCGGAAGAGGGCAAGACTATCCTTTTGTTCCCGGAGCAATTTGTGTAAAGCTTGAATGTTATTCCATTAGACAATTGGACGAAATACTCTCCGTGAGAGCTTAAAGAGAGATGAATCCCCTTGCTATCCAGAAAATCAGCAAATGCGATTCCAGTCTTTCTTATTTCATGAGTCCAGTCTCTCATGTTCATACCCTATAAAGTGCCTCAATGAAATCAAGGAAGATTATTGTTAAATATCCACCGATTGCGATGAAAGGACCGAAGGGAAGCTGAGCTCGTCTGTCGAACCTTTTTCCTTTAGCTGCGGCGTTTATGGCATACACTATCAGCGCGGCAAACGAAGCTATCATAATTGTGTAAAGAGACCCTACTATCCCCGTTGCAAGTGAAAGAGCAGCAAGAAGTTCAACGTCGCCAAATCCGAAGCTGTCTCTTTTCACAAGGTTTGCAATTAAGAAGAAGGCTACCATTGCCCCTGTTACTAGAAGAGCATACAGCAAGTTCAAAGGAAATCTATTCTCAAGGATCGACCATGCGAAGGCGCCTATTCCAACGAGAATCACGCCGAGATCGGGAATCATGTAGTGCTCAAGATCGATAAACGAAGAAACGATGAGTCCTGTGGATAGAACTGATATCGAGATCGCTCCCGAAAGAGAAAAAAGAGCCGCGTTTAACGCATATAATGTTGCTGTCAGCAACTCAACTAAGGGATATCTTGCGGAAATTGGTTTACCGCAGTACCTACACTTTCCCCCTAGGACGAGGTAGCTAATGATTGGAAGGTTGTCTTTCCAGGAAAGTTCATGCTTGCAGTGTGGGCAGAAGCTCCTTCGAGGTCTGACAATAGAGTACTCCTTGGAAGGAATCCTGAAGATCAACGCATTAGAAAAACTCCCAAAGATTAGCCCGAAAACGAAGAAAACCGGAACTCTAAAAACTAAGTAATCCCACACTGTCTTCTCTCTTCTTCAGAAAGGAACTCATCGAAAAGCTCTTTCTTTCCGTAGTAATACCAAACCTGCTCATTTTCAAAGTCCTCCATAAGCCTCTTTGCCTCAGAACAAAGCCCTTTCTTAACATGAGTCACAATGAGAAGCATCTTCAGCTCTGGCCTATCTGGGTCTTCTTTCAAAAACCGCTTAGCCTCTTCTTCCACAACATCAAACTTTGAATTCTTAAACTGAATCTTCGCCCAAGGCTCCATGTCGTTTATATAGACAGGCTTTGCTTCAAGCACTTCCTGCTCGACTCTGTCTCTCATGTCAGTATTTCCCATTCTTTCGTACAAATCAGCCATCTCAACTCTTGTCAAGATGCTGTCTGGGTCCCTGCGAGAAAGACTCATCAGAACATTAAGAGCTTCCTCCGTACGACCACCATTTATATACGCGTCGGTCAACATGAAATAAGTTACTAGATGATCCGGCGATAAAGTGATCTCCTTCTCCCAACAACTCGCCGCCTTATCAAACTCTCCTCTATTGTAGAAGGTCTGACCGAGAAATGAGTAAGCCGATACGAGCGATGGATCTATCTTCAAAGCACGCTGAAGCCAGTTAATCCCCTCTTCTTCATTACCGGATTCCAAAAAAATTGTGCCCTTAAGCTCACAAACAGACGCTTCATCAACATTCGCCTCCATAAGCAAATCAAGAAACTGGTGGGCACTATCATAATCGCCTCTGTCCGCGATCGAAAGTATCTTGTCTTGAAAGCCAGAGAATGTACCTCTAGCAAAAGATTTGATAGAGAGTTCAGTCTCCGAAAGATACTCAAGGAATTCCTCATACTCAATGGGTGCGTAGTTTTCAGGGGTTACAATATTGTCGAAAGTCTCAGTCAAAGTTCTGATAACATTAAGATCCTTCTCTACCTGGCTTCCTTTCACATCGTCTATCGCCAGATTAATATCGCCATCGTAGATCTGGTCAAGTATTGCGATGGAAAACGGTAAGGTTTCCGTAATCGAAATGCTCTTTTCTCCTTGCCTGAGGCGAATAATCTCCATAAAACACCTCTTCTCTGAGTCATCTGTAAAAAATATACCACGTTTGCCCACCACAAAAGTGACTTTGCACCTATCAGGCAATACTTTGTCAAGAAATTCATTTAATGAGATAATCACTTTGGAGGACAAGTACGATCATGAGAAGGGAGTGTCTCTGATGGAAGCTGAAGAGCTAGCTGTGCTTAAATACGCTCTGGCCCGTGAAAGAGAGGGCGTGAAGTTTTACAGAGAAAGATCAAAGGAGATTCACATTCCAGAAGTTAAGGAACTCTTCCTGGAACTTTCTGAGATGGAAATGGATCATGTCTCCTTTATCTCCAAAATGATAGAAGATCAATCTATAGGAGACGAAATTACGTTCACTCACATTGAAGAGAAAAACATCTTCCAGTCAAGAGAGTCTCTCGAGCTGAAAGGTATTTCAGTTGACTCTCTTGCAGGAGATCTTTCGGCCTTGCGAATTGCTTATCTTATCGAAAAGGATTTCGAAGACTTCTACAAACAAAGAGCACAAGAGTCATCGAAAAAGGAGATTAAGGAACTCTTCAATATGATTTCTAACTGGGAAGAAGACCATAAAAAAACATTGCTGGATCTTTATGAATCTCTAATGAAAGATTACTGGAGCGCACAGAGATTCGAACCGCTCTACTAAGTCTTCTTCCTTTTGACGTTTCTGTTCTTT
This sequence comes from Mesotoga infera, assembly GCA_011045915.1. Classification (NCBI taxonomy): domain Bacteria; kingdom Thermotogati; phylum Thermotogota; class Thermotogae; order Kosmotogales; family Kosmotogaceae; genus Mesotoga; species Mesotoga infera. The sequence continues at coordinate 19,122 of DSBT01000046.1, read as the reverse complement.
GAGACGCCTGATGAATTGGTTTTCCTTTTGGGGGCCAGTTTGCTTTCTTCCTTCACAATACTGAAATCAATTTCCATGGTAGTCTTGTCTGCCCTCACAACCTGAACCTTCAGTTCATCACCTATTCTGAAGATACGCTTCCGTTTTCTTCCAACAAGAATATTCTGGTTCTCAACAAAATCATAGTAGTCATCCAGCGTTGAAATATGAACGAGACCCGAGACCATCTTTTCCGTCAACTCCACGAATATCCCGAATTTCGTTACCCCGGTAATCACACCTTCAAAAACGTCTCCTATGCGACTGGAAATGTACTCTACTTTTTTCATATCTAGCAAATCCCATTCCGCTTCATTAGCTACCCTTTCTCTCTTCGATGCCCACGACGCTATCTTTGGAAGAGTCTCTTCGACTTTCTTTGACTCCTCTCCAAGATCACTGCCAGAATTCTCTATCAGTTTCTTCAAGAGTCTGTGAACAACTAAGTCAGGATATCGCCTGATCGGCGACGTGAAATGAGTGTAAGCCTCTGAAGCCAATCCGAAGTGACCGATGTTTCTTTCGGAATAGACTGCGCGCTTCATGCCTCGCACAAGGACTCTTTCAATAGAAGAGTGAAGAGGATGATCCTTTGTCTTCTCCAATATCTGTTGAAGAGCTTTTGGATGAACATTCCTTGGAATCATTATTTTCATTCCCAGCGCCTCAAGATAATTCTTGAGCTGCATCATTGATTCGGGATCTGGCTCCTCGTGAATCCTGTACACAAAAGGCAACCCTCTGTTGTCAAAGATCTCGGCAACTGTCTCGTTTGCAAGTATCATGAATTCTTCAATGATCCATTCCGAAACCCCGCGACTTTGAGGAATGATGTCCACAACTTTTCCGTTATCATCAAAGACTATCTTGACTTCTCTGGATGAGATGTCCATGACAGAGCCCCGCTTCTTTCGGATGTCTCTGATTTTTTGTGCAAGTTCATATGACATCCTTAGGCTTTCAGCGACAGGAGTCAATTTCTCAACAGTGGCCTCCAAAGCTTCTCCATTGAGAAATTCGTTTACTTCAGAATAAGTGAGTCTTCTTTTAGAATTAATCACCGCATTCTTGACTGCTGTCGAAACCACCTTTCCTCTTGGATCAATTTCCATCAGAAGAGACAGGGTCAACCTATCCTCAGCAGGTTTCAACGAGCAAATGTCGTTTGACAGTTCAAAGGGGAGCATGGGAATTACGGTATCCAGTAAATAAACCGATGTGCCCCTCAAATAAGCTTCAACATCGATCTGCGTTCCCTCTCGAACATAGTGAGAGACATCGGCAATGTGGATACCAAGCGAATAATTCCCTTTGGAGTTCTTCTTCAAGGATATGGCGTCATCGAAATCCTTTGCATCATCGCCATCTATTGTATATACTAATTCATTGCGAAGATCTTCTCTTCCTCCAGTCTCTTTTGAGCCCACTTTCCTGGCAGTTTCCCTGGCCTGTTTCTTGACTGCTTCTGGAAAGTAGCCGGGCTCAGGAAGATCCTGCCTGTAGATAACTGTCATCAAGTCTGCCTCAGGGCTAAATGCATCCCCGAGAACTCGCTCAACGACTCCTTCTGGATTCTTTCCGGGAGAAGGGTATCTGGTGATTCTTACTAGAACCTTTTGGTCGGGTCTGGCACCGTTGAACCCTTCCGGAGGTATATAGAAATCACTCTTTATTCGCATATCGTCGGCCACGACAAAGGCCATTATACCTCTCGTTTTGAAAGTTCCGACCACTTTCGTCTTATTGCGATTAATTACTTTGACTATCTTTCCTTTTCTTATCTCTCTATATTTTCCGGTAATCTCCGCGAGAACTGTGTCGCCATGAATGGAAAATCCTGTATCCTCTGGTGGGATAAAGACATCCTCCCCATCTTCTACACTTATGAAAGCGCCCATTCCTCTTCGCGCAAATTCAATTTTCCCTACTATCATCTTCTCCCCGGGAGATATGTATCTGCCTTTAGAATCACGAATTACCTCTCCAGAATTGACCAGTTCTGCAAGAAGTTTTTTTAGCGATTCTCTGCTTTCTTTATCACTCAGCCCTAACTTGACGGCGATTCCTCTCAAGGTGGCAGGCGAGTATTGCGGTGAAGTGATGAATTCTCTTATTCCTTTCACACTTAGCTTCATAAGCCTCTTTCCTCTCTGTCCTCAGACAACATTGAATCTCTTCATGTTATAATTATACAGTCTATGAGTCAGTACTTTCTAAACTTGCGGGAGGTTCTTAATGCGAATTGGTATATTGACTGGCGGCGGGGACTGTCCAGGTCTAAATGCAGTAATAAGAGGAATTGTCAAATCTGCTCCAGAAAGCGTGGAGATAATTGGTTTGATGCATGGTTGGAAGGGTTTGGTTGTCGGCGAAAGCATGAAACTAACCGATAACGATGTTGAAGGCATTCACATCCTGGGAGGCACAATTCTTGGCACATCGAGAACTAACCCCTTTAAGTCAGAAGACATGAGAGTCAAAATGGAAGAAAATATTGAGAAGCTTGGGCTGGACGCGATAATAGGTATAGGCGGTGATGATACATTGAGTGTGGCCGCAAAGCTTTCATCCATGGGATACAAAGCAATCGGAGTCCCAAAGACAATCGACAACGATGTTGCCAATACTGATTACACTTTTGGGTATCAAACTGCTGTTAATGTCGGAGCCGATGCAATAGACAGGCTTCATTCCACAGCGAAATCACATGGAAGAATCATAATCGTCGAGCTTATGGGCAGAGAGGCCGGATGGGTAACTTTGGAAGCGGGCATGGCTGCTGGAGCACATTTAATACTGATTCCGGAGTACCCCATGACTATAGATGAAATTATCGCTTATGTGAAGAAGCGAATGGATAGATACGGATATATGATTGTTGCAGTTGCCGAAGGGTTCAAACCAACAGAGCTTGAAAATGTTGTTGGCGATGAGAGCAAGATAGATGCTTTTGGACATATAAAGCTCGGCGGAATCGCTCACTATATGGCAAACATCATTTCTGAGAGAACGGGTTACGACACAAGATCTGTAGTCTTAGGCCATCTGTTAAGAGGGGGGACACCTACAGCCTTTGACAGAATTCTTGGAACGAGATATGGGGTGCATGCAATGGAACTAGTTATGAAAGGCGATTTTGGCAGGATGGTCGCGCTTAAAGGCAACAACATAGTCTCAATACCCCTTGAATACGGAATAGCTACGAAGAAGCTCGTTCCCTTCGAATACTACAAGCTGTCTCAGATTTTTTTCGATTGAGGGATTGAATTGTCTTATTCCGAACCTGTTAGGATTGCAAGATTCGCAATAGGCGAATACTTTCAGAAGCGTGCTGCTGTTGAAGTCCCCGCGTGGGTATCTTACGAATTTACCTCCAGAAGAGCGGGTTGCTTTGTATCCCTGCACACTCTGGCTGGATTACTCAGAGGTTGTATAGGAACGATATTCCCCGTGGAAGAGAATGTTGCATGTGAGATAATTCAGAACGCGATTTCTGCTGCCAGTAGAGATCCACGGTTTCCCCCTGTGGAAGCAGATGAGTTCTGTGATTTGGAATTGTCTGTGGATATTCTTAGTCTGCCAGAAAAAGCAACCGTTTCAGACCTCGATCCAAAAAAGTTTGGGGTTGTGGTTTCTCTGGGATACAGAAAAGGAGTTCTGCTGCCTGATCTGGAGGGGGTAAATACTGTCCAGCAACAGCTTGAAATCGCACTGAAGAAAGCTGGTATTGGTGGATGGGAGGACTACAACATTTCCAGGTTTTCAGTTGAAAGGTATCACTGATTCCATTAAGGGGTGGTTTTTTTGAAACCGGCCGTGTATTTCGACGAATATGGTGAAGATGATGGGTTGCAGTGTCTGCTTTGTCCAAGGCACTGCATAATTAGACCTAATCAGGTAGGTTTTTGTGGTGTTAGAAAAAATGTTGACGGAATGCTCTATTCGCTGAATTACGGTCAACTGACTTCGATAGCGGTAGATCCTATCGAGAAGAAGCCCTTGTACCACTTCTTCCCTGGGGAGAAGATACTTTCGGTGGGATCTTGGGGATGTAATCTTAAGTGCGATTTTTGCCAGAACTGGGAGATATCAAAGCAGCGACCGAAGACCGTGAAGCGGGTAATGCCTCAACAGCTTATTCAGATCGCGCTTGAGAGGGAGTCACAAGGGATTGCATTTACTTACAATGAACCGATTGTCTCTTTCGAGTTCATTCTAGACACTTCAAGGGCAGCAGCCAAAGAGGGTATATACAGTGTCCTGGTTACTAACGGAGTTATCGATGAGGAACCTATGGATCTTCTTTCTCAGTCGGTTAGGGCAATGAATATTGATCTGAAGGGTTGGAACGATGACTTCTACATAAATGAAATTGGAACGGAGAAGAGAAATGTTCTAAGATCAATAGAGACGGCAAAAAGGGTAGGAACACATTTGGAATTAACAACATTGATAATTCCTGGTAAGAATGATTCCACCGAAGAGATGAGAGAAGAGGCAAGATGGATATCGGAACTTTCTGAGGATATCCCTCTCCATATAAACAGATATCATCCTAGCTACAAAAGTGAAATACCTCCGACTCCGCCTGAATCTTTGACAGTGCTTGCAGAAGCAGCAAAGGAGTATTTGAGATACGTGTACGTTGGAAACGTGAACCTTCCCGGTCTCTCCGATACTATTTGTCCTCACTGCGGGAACCTGCTAATCGAGAGAAAAGGCATGCGGAGTTCAGTGGTTGGGATAGACGAAAAAGGAAGGTGCAACAAGTGCCAAGAAGAAATCCCAGTCATCTTCTGAGAAGCCGGACAATTGTTTATGCAGTGCTTCTGGTTTCTGCCGTTGTGTTGCTGATATTGATTTTCTTCCGGCAAAAACCCCTGGAATACTATGACAGAACAGAGTATCTTCTCGGAACTTACGTTACCGTTAGGGTCTCTTCTTCAAAAATGTCTCCAGTTACACTTGCGGAAGCTGCCATAGCGGAAATAGAAAGGATTGACGAGAAATTCGGAAGCAGACGCGATGGAATGATTGCAGAGCTCAACAGAAGCGGTGAACTTCAGAATATAGATAAGGAGACAAGTTTTCTCATTAAATCTGCTCTCGAAATTGCAAAGAACACTTCCGGTGCCTTTGATCCGACACTTTATGAACTGACCAAACTCTGGGGTTTTGACGATGAATCATCTGAAAAAAGGATTCCCTCCGAGAAAGAAATCGAAGAAGCTCTTGCATCGACTGGCTTTTCCAGAATCACTTTTGCTGAAGAGTCGGAATATGTATCATTGGCAGATGGAGCAACGCTAGATCTCGGAGCGATTGCAAAGGGATACGCAGTAGATATGGCTATTGCCAAGATCAAAGCTCTTGACAAGGGAGCGACTGGCTTCATTGATGCTGGCGGAGACATTGGCGTAATCGGTCCGAAGTACGGAAGCAGACCGTGGATAGTCGGTGTGAGAGATCCAAGAGGGGAGAGTGTCCAAGACGTAATTGAGTATATCTATCTATATGATGGTGCTGTGGCTACTTCGGGGGACTATGAAAGATTCTTTGTAGAAGACAACGTTCGTTACCACCACATTCTCGATCCAGAAACGGGATACCCATCCCGAAACGGGGTTATTAGCGCAACAGTTATTGGTAGAAGCGCCATGCTTGCAGACGCCTATGCGACTGCCGCCTTTGTGATTGGAATGGAGCCGGGCGTAACATTCTTGCCGAGATTTGGAGCACTCGTTTTTCTAGTAATGGAAGATATGAGTACTTTTAAGTCGCCGGGTTTTGAAGTCTATCAGGAGCGATGAAACTACTAACCAGATATGATATTTTGATTGTCTTTGGACTCATTACAGCAGTGTTGCTTCTCGCACTGACGCGAGATAGAGGTTCGTCTTTTGCCGAAGTGTACCATGACGGAAGGTTAATAAGGACGGTCAATCTGAAAGTAGACTCAGAGTTTTCGCTTGCAGTAGGTATGCTAATTAAGGTCGAGAAGGGAAAGATCTCAGTCATTGATTCAGATTGTCCTGATAAACTGTGTGTCTTACAGGGAGCAGTAGATAGCCCAAATATCCCAATCGTTTGCGTTCCTAATAGAATAGTCATAAAGATCCCCTCGGGCAGAACAGAAGTGGACGTAATCACTCAATAAGCTTCGTTAAGATTTCTTTGAAGCTCTGATTGAGAAAATGCAGGTCTCTCCGGAAAATAGTGTGAGTTACCTCACATAACTGACTACTAATTTCTAGATCACTGGAGTGTTGTCTAGCTTTGCTGATGGAGTAATGATGGAAGCGAGAAGAATCACCGCACTGTCGATGTTAATTGCGATAGGTTCTGTTCTCTATCTTCTTGAAAGCCTCATACCGTTTCCTCTACCGGTTCCAGGTGGAAGATGGGGCTTTTCTAATCTTGTCTTAATTATCGCACTGGCAGGCATGCCTCTCGGCGACATTTTTGTGCTTTCTATTGGAAAAAGCCTAATAGGAGGTCTGTTAACGGGTAGACTTGCAACTCCCGGTTTTTTGATGGGAATTACGGGTTCTCTCTCTTCCGGAGCGGTAATGTGGCTCTTGAACCGGACCGAAAGGTTTGGTCTGGTGGGTATAAGTCTTGCGGGCGCCTCGGCAAGTAACTTGACACAGTTGCTAGTCGCGTATGCGTTGATAGTGAAGAGTATGGAAATAGTATTCCTTTACCCTTATATGCTAGTCATGGGATCGATTTCTGCGCTGATTAATGCCTATATTGCATTCGAAGTTATACGAAGGATGGGTGATGATTTTTGGCCAGATTGATACTTGGTTCATCTTCTCCAAGGAGAAAAGAGCTGCTTCAGTTGCTTGGAGTTACCTTTGAGGTAGTTCCGCCAGAAGGAATTGTAGAAAGGCTCTCTGAGCGATTCTCAGAAGTGGAGCTATCAGAGCTTTCTTACAGGAAGGCTGAAAATGTATATTGCAGGAACCCCGATGCGGTAATTGTGGGAGCGGACACTGTCGTAGTCCTAGATGGATTGGTGCTTGGAAAACCGTCTTCAGTTCAGGCAGCCTACGAAATGCTCACAGCTCTTTCTGGCAAGACTCACTCTGTCTACACATCAGTGTCAGTTTTGTCGGAAGAAAACGAGGTTACTTTCGTTGAAAAAACAGACGTAACGTTTCGAGAAATGCCAAAGAAAGTGCTTAAGGAGTACTCAGCAAGCGGTATCTCGCTTGACAAAGCTGGGGCATACGGTATCCAAGACTATGGTGCCACTTTCGTAAAGCGCATCTCGGGTGACTTCTACAATGTTATGGGGCTTCCCATAGGAAGACTTTGGGAGGAACTTCATTCACGGGGGGTAATCTGAATTGAGCCTCCACGCAATGCCTAGAGAAAGGCTTCTAAAGTATGGTGCAGGTTCTCTTTCGAACAGCGAACTAATCGCTATCCTTCTCAGAACTGGAGCAAAGGGGAAAGGGGTAGTCCAATTAAGTGAAGAGCTTCTCGATCATTATGGTTCTCTCACGGCGCTTCTGTCTGCGGAAGTTGCGGAACTAATGACTGCAAAAGGTCTTGGAACGGCAAAAGCAGTCTGCCTTAAGGCAGCACTAGAGCTTGGACAGAGAATTTTCAGGGAGATGACGGAAAAGACAAAAGTGCGGTTGGATGAACCTCAGGGAGTTTACTATCTCTGCAATGACATGGCTTTCATGGACCGAGAGACTGTCAGAGTAATTTCTCTTGACACTAAACTGAACTACAGAGGATTAAACACAGTTAGTGTGGGAATATTGGATTCCTCTCTTCTTCACCCGAGAGAGGTTTACAAACCCGCCATATCCAGAACAGCTGCAGCGATAATTCTTGTCCATAATCATCCATCTGGCGACCCTTCTCCAAGTAAAGAAGATGAAGGGATTACTTCAAAGATTAGAGACGCTGGAGAAACACTCGGAATTAGGATGCTGGATCACGTTATAATAGGAACCGGAAAGTACTACAGTTTTGCAGCTGGAAGAGTTTTCGAAGCGGAGGTGGCAGATAATGATCCCAAGGGAAGAGGCAATGAAGTTAGTAAAGGACAACATGCACTCCAAGAATCTGATTAAGCATGTTCTTGCCACTGAGGCGGTGATGAAAGCCCTGGCGAAAGAACTGGGACAAGATCAAGAAGTCTGGGCCATGGCAGGACTTCTTCACGATCTTGACTACGAATTCACTAAGGACAACTTTGAAGAACACGGTAAAAAGACAGTTGAGATGCTTGAGAGCAGGGATTTGTCGGATGACATTAGAGATGCGATTCTTGCCCATTGTGAAAAGAAGGAAAGGGGAAAACTTATAGAAAAGGCAATTTATGCAGCCGACCCGGTAACTGGATTCATAGTGGCTGCTGTCTTAATAAGGAGAGGTAGTAAACTATCAGATATCGATGTGGATTTTCTCCTGAACAGATATAAGGAGAAATCATTCGCCAGGGGTGCCAGTAGAGATCAAATGGCGAGTTGTACTGAACTGGGGATGACTCTCGAGGATTTCCTATCTCTTTCTCTGAAAGCAATGCAAGAAATATCAGAAGATCTCGGTTTGTGACTTCGCGAAATAATAAATAAGGATTGGTGATGGAATGCTTGGAACATTAATCGAAAGGGAAGTTAGAAGGTACAAAGAAGAGTATTCTCCAATGAGAAAAGAGTTGCCGGAGAAACTCAACATTGCCAAATTCATTGACCACACTTTGTTGAAGGCCGATGCAACTCCCAAAATGGTAAAACAACTGTGTGATGAGGCTATCAGATTTGAATTCTGGAGTGTCTGTGTTAATTCTGGATATCTCCCCATAGTGAATGACTCACTTGGAGGAAGCAGTGTAAAGAAGACCGTTGTCATCGGGTTTCCTTTGGGGCAGGCATCAAGAGAAGCAAAAGCTTCCGAGGCATCATGGGCTGTACATAATGGAGCAGACGAGCTTGATATGGTAATGAATGTAGGTCTGCTGAAGGCAGGAGAGTACGAAAGCGTATTTGATGACATAGTCAAAGTGGTAGAATCAGCACGAGGCAAACCAGTTAAAGTAATCATCGAAACATCTCTGCTTAATGAAGAGGAAAAAGTTGCTGCCTGTGTAATCGCCAGGCAGTCGGGTGCTGAGTTTGTCAAGACTTCAACCGGCTTTTCAACCGGAGGAGCAACGACAAACGATGTTTCCTTGATCAAGTTTGTTGTCGGAGACACCTGTAGAGTCAAAGCCTCCGGCGGTATCAAATCAAGAGAAGACGCTCTGGAAATGATTGCTGCCGGAGCTAACAGAATTGGTACTAGTTCTGGGATAAAAATCGTTTCTGGTGAATCAGAGGGCAATCAGGGGGGTTATTGAAATGGATTTTTGCACATTATCGGTTAAAGATTTTTTGAAGAAAGTTGCTGAGAAGTCTGCAACTCCAGGAGGAGGTGCTGTAGGAGCAGTAGTTGCTGCCCTTGCAGCTTCGTTAGGATCAATGGTCGCAAATCTGACCATTGGGAAAAAGGGCTATGAAGATGTCGAGGGACATATGGAGTCAGCCTTAGAGGTTTTCGAATCGGAAAGCAACTATCTTTGCGACTTGATGAACCGAGATATTCAGGCTTTTGACCAAGTAATGTCTGCGTATAAGCTTCCGAAAACCACAGACGATGAGAAGAACACAAGAGAAATGAAAGTCCAACAAGCTTTAAAGACAGCAATAGAAGTGCCTTTCGATCTTGCCAGGCGATGCAAGAATATTATTGTGAATGTGGAAAGACTTGCCAAGTGGGGGAATTCAAATGTTCTTTCGGACGCCGAAAGTGGAGCCCACCTTCTCCTAGCTGTCTACAGGATTGCAAAAGCCAATGTTATGATCAATATGAAGTCTCTGAAGGACCCCGACTATGGCGCCTGGATAAACGATGAAATGAGTCAGCTCGAAAAACAGATTGATGCTTCTTACGATAAGATAATCGAGATTATCGGAAAGCGTAATGGTTGAGCTGAAAATAAGGGCAAAGAGTACTGAAACAAGGGCGAGAACCGCTGTACTTGCCACTGCACACGGAGAGTTCGAGACACCCGTTTTTATGCCCGTAGGCACTAATGGAACGGTAAAAGGGATATGGCAAGAGCAGCTTCGTGAAATGGATTCAAAAATAATACTAGGCAACGCTTTCCATTTGTTTTTGCGTCCAGGACTCGACACTTTAAGATGCTTTGGCGGCCTTCATAATTTTATGTCGTGGGACCGTTCTATCCTAACTGACAGTGGCGGATTTCAGGTCTTTTCGCTCCCGGACAGAAAAATTACCGAGGAAGGAGTGAGATTTCGTTCGCCTCTTGATGGCAGAAGCCTTTTCGTTACCGCTGAACTATCAATGGAGATTCAGGAAGCCATAGGATCAGATATTGCCATGGCCTTTGACGAGTGCGTTGAACCAAGTGCAGACAAGGAATATGTCAGAAATTCAGTAAGACGAACCACTAACTGGGCGAGGAGATTTTTACGTGCTCACAGGAAGGATCGTAATCAGTCACTGTTCGGTATAGTCCAGGGCGGTTTCTTCAACGACTTGAGGGAAGAGAGTGCTTCGGAAATCACTGCTATGGATTTTGATGGCTTCGCCTTGGGCGGTCTGAGTGTTGGAGAAGACTTCGAGACAACCGAAAGAGTTTTATCTGCGTCAGTTGGCCTTTTACCCGAAGATAGGCCCAGATACTTGATGGGAGTAGGATCACCCGAACTGATTATGGTTGCAGTCGAAAGCGGTGTCGATATGTTTGATTGTGTTCTTCCTACAAGGCTTGGCAGACACGGGGCGGCACTGACCTCAGGTGGAAGAATCAACCTCAAGTCGGCAAGGAGTAAGCACGATAAGTCTCCAGTAGATCCGAAATGTACCTGCAAAGTCTGTTCGACTTACAATAAAGCATATATCCATCATCTGTTCACAAGGAACGAGATACTTGGCAAGATTCTGTTGAGTTACCACAATGTAAGCTTTCTAATGGATTTTGTGAAGAAGATCCGAGAGGCTATACTTGAAGATAGGCTGAGTGAGTTCAAAGAACATTGTGCTGAAACCGGTCTTATTCAAGTGGGCAATCTAAAGACTTCTGAAGAACGTTTGGGGTGATATGATGAAGAAGCTCTTGATCCTGGTGGTCGTGTGTTTTGGCGTGGTTACTATGGCATTGAATCCCTTCTTTTTGCAGACTGGAGGAAATGGGATACTTGCAAAAGGATATAGTTCGGGTTTTGGCAGCCCTTCAGATCTATACGGGATACTCATGTCGGCTTTTTCTTCGAACTTCATTGAGCTTACTACAAATGCGTCCCCCTCTTCAGACGAGCGAGGGCTCTACATCCAGCTCTTTGAAGATTCAGACGACGGAATGGCAGGTCTGCTTCAGTATTACATGGATATTGGAAAGACATCGAGCGTTAGGTCCCTCAGCTACATGATATCGGGTGGACTGGGACCTCTTACATCATACGGGGCAGACATCAAGATTAGCATGACGACTGGCGCGACACCTACTTACGGTGTTGCGATCAAAGGTGGAATTACGGGTAGGGCTTACGAGTTGCTGGACTACGTAGTTGCCTTCGACAGTATTCTATGGAACAGTGGTCAGTCTTCAAACTCAGTCGACCTTCTTGCAGGTATCAGGTTCGTCCCGGATCCATTCATGATAGGTCTTGAGTTGGGTACCAGAAACGGAATGGAAGTCAAGTATCTCGGTCTTTCAACGCAGTACACATACAATAGCCTCTTTTCGGCGCGCGCGGGAGTATCAATGAATGCCGACCTCATTCACAACATAGATTTCATTGTGGGCGGCGGCATTGAAGTGAAGGTCGGGGATATGATAATAACTGCCGGGATAGGAACCAACTTGACTAACAAGATAGAATCACTCAGCTTTCGAAGGACCTGGAGTGTTGGTCTTCTCGGGCAGTGGTGATTCCATTTTTTCAAGTATGTAGCTCTGTCTGTGGAAAAGGTGATAGGATCCTTTAACTTGTATTATTCCTCAGATCGTTATGGCGGTCTCTTCGATAAGACCAGAAATCCTCTTTCTTGGAGAGGATACTGTTATTTCAGCCCCCGGGGATTTTTCTATTTGGAGGAAAAATGGATAGAATAGCTGTTATCGACTTCGGATCTCAATATTCTCTACTTCTGGCAAGAAGAATTCGAGAGATCGGCGTTCTATGTACGGTAGAGAGCCCAGATAGCTTCGAATTAGAGAAGGATATCAAAGGCGTGATTTTGTCTGGTGGACCTCAAAGTGTTTATGAAGATGGTTCTGCAGGTTTTCCTGAACAACTCAAGTTCCTTTCAGTGCCGATTCTTGGAATATGCTACGGAATGCATCTCTTGGCCAAAGAAGTTGGAGGAGTCGTTTCGAGGGGAGTGAAAGGTGAGTACGGTCTTACGTCGGTCTTGTTTGAGAACTCTTGCTTTAAGAGCGTCCCAAGCGAAATTACTACTTGGATGAGTCACGGCGATGAAGTGACTGAACTGCCAGATGGATGCCAGATAATGGCGAGAAGTAGAAATGGGACAATTGCGGGATTCACAGATGGCAAGAATATCGCTCTCCAGTTTCACCCTGAAGTTCATCACACCCAGTTTGGAAAAGAACTTCTCGAAGAATTCGTGATAGAAATCTGCAAAGCATCACGCGAGTGGAAGATTTCTGACATTGCTGACGAGAAAGTAAAGAAGATTCAGAGAATCGTTGGCGATCAAAGAGTTGTCGGAGGGCTTTCAGGAGGAGTAGATTCAACAGTGGCGGCAACGATAACTTCGAGAGCAATCGGCGAGAGATTTACCGGGATTTTCGTTAATCACGGATTAATGAGAAAAAACGAAGAGATTGAAGTTCCAGAGGCCTTGAGAAAACTGGGAATAAATGTGGAGGTTGTTGACGCGTCGAAGGAATTCTTCCATGAGCTTGAAAGAATAGTTGACCCAGAGGACAAGCGAAAGGTCATTGGGCGGACGTTCATTCGAGTGTTTGAGAGAGAAGCAGGTAGACTGAACGCAAGCTTTTTGCTTCAGGGAACGATTTATTCGGATGTTATTGAATCCGGAGCTGCTTCCAGGAGTGGTGAGAAAATCAAGAGTCACCACAATGTCGGAGGTCTTCCCGAGAATATGAGCCTGGAATTGCTAGAGCCACTGAGAGAGCTCTTCAAAGATGAGGTGCGAAACCTCGGTCATTCTCTTGGAATAGACAAATTCCTGATCAGCAGGCAGCCATTCCCCGGTCCCGGTCTTGGAGTGAGAATAATCGGAGAGGTGACTTCGGAAAAAGTACAGATCTTGAAGGAAGTTGATTCTATTTTCATGGAAGTGCTTGGGGAATCGGGTGAACTTGACAAAATATGGCAGTCATTTTCTGTCCTTCTACCTGTATCCAGTGTGGGTGTGAAAGGAGACAAGAGATCGTACGGTTATGTAGTTGCTCTTCGGGCTGTTAACAGCTCAGAAGGTATGACCGCTTCTTGGTACGAACTTCCCCATACGGTTCTGAGGCAGGCTTCTTCAAGGATTACATCTGAAGTAAAAGAGATAGGCAGGGTCGTCTTCGACATAACTGACAAACCACCGGCTACGATTGAATGGGAATGAATCAGTAGAAAAGGGCACAGAGATCAGCGTTTCAGAAGGGGCCACATTTCTCATCCTCAAAATTCTCCAAGGCATGAATCGGACCTCTTGCCGGAAAGATGTAAGTGGTTTCGATACGGGGCGATCATCCAAGCTGATTGATTATTAGATAACAGCAAATATACAAAAAGACGCCTTTTCGGCGCCTTTCTGGAGCGGAAGACGGGGTTCGAACCCGCGACCCCCTGCTTGGCAAGCAGGTGCTCTACCACTGAGCTACATCCGCGTAACTTGCTTTCCGTGAACCACTCTGGTGCGAGAGGAGGGACTTGAACCCTCACAGGTCTCCCCACTGGATCCTAAGTCCAGCGCGTCTGCCAATTTCGCCACTCTCGCTGGTGACTCGCGCGGGATTCGAACCCGCGACCCCCTGATTAAAAGTCAGGTGCTCTACCTGCTGAGCTAGCGAGTCGCTCCCACTTTCAGTCTCCAGCCTGCGCTGGCAGAAAGATTATATCATCACATCATCTGCCTATCAAGTGGAGAGAAATATTAAGAAAATGTGAAACAATACCGTCTGTCTGAAGGAACGTCAGTAGTAAGACCGGCAGGGAGATGTTAATATCTAGAAGGGAGGATATGCATGCTGTTGCTTGTAGACATTGGGAACACGACAACTGTTTTTGGACTTGATAACGGAAGAGACATAGAGGCGGTTTGGAGATTGCCTTCTTCTAGAATTGAAACAGAGGATGAGCTGTTCGTAATCCTAGACGGATTATTGAAGAGCAGGGGAAGTTTTCTCTCCGAGATAAGCGGAATTTGTGTCGCAAGCGTTGTTCCTAGACTAAATGGATCGGTGAATTACTTCACCAAAAAGTATCTGTCGAAATCCGCGGTTTTTGTTAAGGCCGATGAATTCGTTTCAGTTGGACTCAACACAGATAATCCTGGTGAAATCGGTGCTGACCGGCTGGCAAACGTAATTGGAGCCAGAGAGTGTTACGGAGCTAACGCGATAATCATTGACGTCGGAACCGCGATAACCATAGATATTCTTAAGGAAGGTGTCTTTGCGGGAGGAGCGATTCTTCCTGGACCGGCAACCGCAATGTCTTCACTTTTCTCTCACACTGCTAAGCTTCCTGATGTTGAGCTTTTTTTTGAAGATCACTACTTTGGAACTACTACAGAAGATAATCTGAGAATCGGTATTGTGAATGGAACCTACTTTGCTCTTCAAGGAATTATAGGCAACATAGTCAAGGAATTTGAAGAAAAACCGAGAATAATTGGGACCGGAGGCGATGTAAACCTCTTCATAAACGAAAGCGGGTTCATTGAAATCGAAGATCCCAACCTGACCTTGAGAGGCATAAGGTCTTACTACTACAGAGTGAAGTCAATTGAAAAGAATTCTACTTGTTGACCCCTGGATTGAGGATGTGTCGGCTTACGATTACTGGTTGAAGCCTCTGGGACTTCTCTACATTTCATCTGCCCTCAAACATCTAGGCATTGAGCCGTTTGTGATAGATTGTCTAGACAGAAATGATCTTGAGCTTGTCTCATTTGGTGCAAGACGGGGGGACAGACTCTTCGGAACGGGGAAATTTCTAGAAGAGGAAATACCCAAACCTCATTCTATTGCATTGATTCCTAGGAAGTTCAAGAGATTCGGTTTCCCCGAGGAAGTCATGCGAAGAAAACTTGAGAAGTCGGGAAGTGTTGATGGAGTATTCGTGACTTCGATGATGACTTACTGGCATTATGGAGTTAGTGACACTATTCGCGTAATTCGGGAGGAGAAGCCCGGTATTCCCATTCTGCTGGGCGGAGTCTATGCAACACTTCTTCCTGATCATGCCAGGCAGTATTCAGGAGCAGACTTTGTTTGCCCCGGAACGGGAATGAAACCGCTTGAAAAGGCTCTAGGTTATCTGGGCATAGATAGGAAACTGCAATTTGACTGGTTCGAAACCCTTGATCCCGATTATTCTTTTTACGCATCACCACATTATGCAGTTTTAGTCACTAGCCTCGGCTGCCCGTTCAGATGTACGTATTGTGCAAGTAATTCTCTCTGGAACGGATTTCATAGCAGAGATTCAGTTAAGACCGCCAGTTACATTCAATTTCTGCTAGAAACAAAGCATCTTTCCGACGTAGTCTTCTTCGACGACGCCATTCTGGCAGGTAATGGGTTTAAAGAACTCATGCGCGAAATAGAGAATCGCAGAATCAGAACAAGATTTCATTTACCGAACGGTGTCCATGCCAGATTTTTGGACATGGAGACCGCCGATTTGTTGTTCGAGAACAATTTTAAGACAATAAAAATCGGTTTAGAGACTTCGGATCCAGAAATGCAGAACGCAACGGGTGGGAAAGTAAGCTTAAGAGAATTCTATAGAGCAGTTGAGAATCTCTCTCGAGCCGGATTCACTTTTAGAGAAGTGAGTGCCTACATCATGGTCAATCTCCCTGGCCAGAGCGAAAGTGATATTCTGAATTCACTAGAGATCTGTGAAAAGCTGGGAGTAAACCCGAGCATCAACGAATTCACACCCATTCCAGGCACGGTACAGTGGAAGGATTTGGTAGACAGAGGGATGTTCAGTGAAGAGATCGATCCGCTGCTTCTCAACAACTCGATTCTTCCTCACTGGTGGGAAGGGGGATTTTCTTTGAAGACCGTCCAGAGATTGAAGGAAGCGGCGTGGTCATTGCGGAGGAAATTCAGTGGAGAGTGATCTGTTCCTGTCCTTCGGCAGCAATGTCGGAGACAGACTTAATTACATCGTTGGAGCCTTTAAGAGACTATTGGAAATTGGGCTGTCTCTGTCGGAAGTCTCCTCGCTCTATTCTACTAGGCCTTACGGAAACACTGAACAAGAAGAGTTCTTGAATTGCGTCGGGAAATTTCGACACTCCGGAGACCCGGAACTCTTCCTAAGAGAATTAAAGAGCGTTGAAAGAGCCGTAGGACGAGTAGAGCGATTTAGATGGGGCCCGAGGGAAATAGACATTGATATTCTTCTTTTTGGTGACACTATTCTCACCACGAAAGAGCTTAAAATTCCCCATAACGATATAATTAAGAGGAAATTCGTTCTGGTACCTTTGCTGGAAATAGAAAGTGAGATCAGGGATCCAAGAGATGGAGTCTTGTTTTCTGATCATTTGAAGCGATTGGGTAGAGATGACTGGCCCAGGATATTCATTAAAGCTAACTCCTTTAGAAGACTCATAGAACGGGAGGTGAAGAAATGAGACTTAGACTACCCCACATGATCGCAGCAATTGTGATCCTGACAATCATGATTTCTTCCTGCGGAAGTTCACGGTCGGAACTGGTGCCGGGACGATTTGCGGGATTCACTCTGAGTGAATATATGGATATCTCTACTTCAACTAGTCTTGGCGGCAAAGTTCTGGACCTACGTCTCGATGATACTGCTCTGTTTCTTCAGAAGGAGTTCGCCAAGGGTACAAGAAGGTTCAGTGTTTATGTGGCAAAATTTGAAAGTGTCTCTCAAAGCACGGGGTTTTGGTATACCTTAATTAGAGATATCTCAAGTGAACTGAGAGCATTTGTAAGCGCAATTCCGTGGGTTTATGGAGAGTTTTCTGGAGAGATCGATGAAGGCTACATCAAGACCTGGTTTTTCGGAAAATGGTTCTATCTTTTTCTGGGAAGCACAAAGGAAGAAGTGAATTCCGCTGTGGATGCTTTCAAGGAGTTTGAGAGAAGCCTGGTGAGATCTGTTGAATCGTAAGCCATACAACGATTTGAAGACTCATTTGAAGCTTAAGTACGGAGAACCTGTTCACAGGGTTCCCATTGATGCGGGTTTTTCATGCCCCCACAAAATCAGGGGTGCAGGAGGTTGCATTTATTGCGATCCTTCAGGGAGCGGGTTTTCAATCGACCCGAAGCTTTCGCTGAGAGAACAAATGGAACAAAGGATATCAACGCTTAGGAAGAAAGGCATTCACAAGTTCATGGCCTATTTTCAGGCAAATTCAAATACGTTCGCACCCATCGAGAGCCTTCGAAGCATTTACCGCGATGCGATTATTGATGACGTGGTTGTTCTCGACATATCTACGAGACCAGATCTTGTTTCTGACGAAGTGCTCGATCTTCTTGAGGAATTTAGAGGAGAAGTAGACGTAATTCTTGAACTGGGATTACAAAGCATCAATCCAAATACACTGAAAGCTATCAATAGAGGTCACACTCTATCTCATTTCATCGATTCGTCTCTGAGAGCCAAGAAGAGAGGCATAGAACTTGTTGCTCACGTGATAGTTAATCTTCCCTGGGACACAGAGGAGGACGTATCTGAGGCGGCAAGGTTGATATCAGTGCTGCGAATTGACGGAGTCAAAGTCCACTCTCTATATGTAGCTGAAGGTACCGAACTGGCAAGACAATATCGAGCAGGAGAAGTCACAATTGGGACTTTGGAGCAGTTTTTGGAGCGGGTGGTCGTCTTCCTCGAGAACCTCAATAGCGAAGTGATTGTCCATAGGCTTGTTTCAGACCCGCCATTTAAGGGTACTCTCTTTGGAAACTGGGGAATTTCAAAAATCAAGCTCTTGAATATGATTGAGAGAAAGATGATAATTGAAGGCAGAAGTCAGGGCAGCAAGGCTCTATAGATTTCGTAGGGAAGCGAAATGTGTGACCGCGGATTATCCGAGGAAAGTCCGGACTCCATGGGCAGAGACGCTGGGTAATACCCAGGGAGAGCGATCTCCGGAAAGGGCCATAGAAAATGAAACCGCCTTCGGGCAAGGATGGAAAGGTGAAGGTAAGAGCTCACCGGCTGCCGGGCGATCGGCAGGCCAGGTAACCCCCGTCTGGAGCAAGTCCAAGCAGAAAGGGTCTGAGGTTGCCCACCGAACCCCTTTCGGGTAGGATGCTTGAGGGTCATGGCAACATGACTCCCAGATAGATGGTCACAATAACAGGATCCGGCTTACGGTTTCGCTTCCCTATTTTTTGGAGTGACATTATGAATATTCCAATGACCAAAAGAGAGATGGATCAGAGAGGTTGGGTTTCTCTTGACATAATAATTGTTACAGGCGATGCTTTTGTTGATCATCCATCATTTGGATCGGCAATTATCGCCAGAGTTCTTGAATCTGCTGGCTGGAAAGTAGGCGTGATTTCCCAGCCAGACTGGCGAACAACTGAAGACATCTCAGCGCTGGGGAGACCAAGGCTCTTCTTCGGCATAACCTCCGGAAATGTTGATTCTATGGTTGCAAACTACACTTCGACTGGAAGAAAGAGGAAGAGCGATGATTACACTCCTGGCGGGATTGGCGGTAAGAGACCTGATCGCGCAACTACAGTCTATTCAAATTTGATAAGGCAGGCTTTCAAAGACACTTTCGTCGTTATCGGAGGAATAGAGGCAAGTTTGAGAAGGTTCTCCCATTATGACT
>DSBT01000045.1 GCA_011045915.1 Mesotoga infera | reverse complement strand
GGAATTATCGCAAAGAACATATTAACCTCCATAGGGAGAGAGAAAATTTGATCGATTATATCATGGTATTACATAGATTCGAAGCCATCTTTAAGAGATCGGGCGGAAAGAGATGAAGGCAGCAGGAACTTGTAAGGAATCGACTGGAGATTCTATGGAATTCAGAATTCGATGAACAAGATCTCGGGAGGACTTGCCAGTCTACCGGGAAACCATCCTCCGACTCCCCTTGTCACGAAGATCTTTGTTCCGTCGGGTTCGTATAGACCTCTGAAGAAGTCTCCGCTGAATCCCCTTGAGGTCTTCAGTATAGTCTCGGTCAACCAGGGTATATAGAACTGGCCTCCATGTGTATGTCCAGCCAGTACCAGGTCATACTTCTCTAGAATGTCCATGTGTTCTTCAAGCAGATTTGGCGCGTGTACCATCAGTATCTTCAGATCGTAATTGTCTTCGGGCAGAAATCTAGTCCATGAGAAGTAATGGTGAGAAGGAGTCCCCGTCAATCCCAGTTTTTTGTCTGCAATCTGGATTATTGCCGAACGGGTATGGACCACGTTTATTCCCAGTTCCTCATAAATCCTCTCCATAACGTCCGTTTCCGATTCTTCCCAGTTTCCGTAGACGGCATATACCGGCGCAATTCTGGCAAGTTCGGAGAAGTAACTTTTCATGTACTCCATATCCGTGTAAGGGGACAAAACATCGCCCCCAAATAGAATCAGATCTACTCCTTCTTCGACGAGTCTTTCAAGAAGGTGATCGTGAATAGGCTTCTTGGTCCAGATATGAATATCGGCAAAGAAAGCAATTTTCGCCGAAGGTTCTTCCGAGAACGTGAGCCTCTCGATCGTCAGAATGTTCGGTTCTATAAAAAAAACGTAGGCGATAATGCCTGCAACAATCAACCAGATCTTCCAATGCTTCAAAAAACCATTCCCTTGAAAAGTTGTGTCATACGATCAGATTCTACATGATTATTCGACTGGCGGTTCAGGCAAGCACTAAAATAAGCGTGATTTCTTCTTTACAAGCACCCTACCTTTCCATTTCGTAGCTCCGCAAAGGTGAACAATTATCGAATGGAATCCGATAATTGATGAGATGAGAGTGATCAGCGGATATAGGAAAATCGCCAGGGGCCTGAGTGAAAACTTTACGCTCGCGAGTAACCACATGCCGAATGAGAGTGTCAGACTAATCAGAGAGAGAATCCCTGCAGACTCTGGAATGGCGGCTCCAAAGATGAATAGTAAAGCCACTATGAGAGGAAAGAAGTCCAAAGTAAGCATCCAACCCCAAACAAAGGCAGCGGGGAGTATTCTGTAGTCAAACAGGGAGAAGTAATTCTTGAGAAAGCCTAAATATGCTGCTTTGAATCCACCGTACATTTTGCACTCTACAAGATCTGACGCATCGTACAGTCTCCACTTCATTCCTGCTTTCTTTATCAGTCTGCCAAGAGAGATATCATCGACGCCGTGGTCCTTCACTGCCTCATGGCCTCCTATTGAGAGATAGGACAGCCTTCTGAACATCATGAACTGACCGCTTGTTACCGCGAGTGATTTAAACCTCTTGCCATAAGCGATTACGAGTGGAAAGATCGAGAAGACACTGTGAATCATGAATGGTATCGTTATCAATTCTCCCAGAGTGTCGGTCCTCTCCTTGACAATGGCTGTCAACAGATCTGTTCTTTCCTTAATCATGACGCCTGTCGCTTGAGAAACTGTGGAGGAAGCGTGAACGGTATCGGCATCTGTAAAGAGAAGTATCTCTCCCTTCGCTTCTCTTGCAAGCTGGTGGCATGCCCAGTGCTTCCCGAGCCATCCTTCTGGCAAAGCTTCTCCCTTAATTATTCTCAGCTTGTTGGATTCACTTCTAATTGATTCAAGGATTTGGAGTGTTGCGTCAGATGAGTTATCGTCGAGTACGATCAATTCAAGATTGCGATAATCTTGATTCAGAAGGGAGTAAACGCACTTCGAGATGTTTTTCTCTTCGTTTCTGGCAGGAATCAGTACCGACACCAGAGGGCCGTAGAGAATCCCTTCGAAACGGCTGATCTTTCTCATCAGTATCGCATTGGAGACTGAAATTACAGACATCATTCCCAGGAAGAGGGCGACTGATATTGACTGAAAGAGAAGAGAGCTCATCTACTCTTCCTCCGAAACCTGAATGCTATGGGAAAAGCAAGCTGATCCCTGTGTTTGAAAGCAAGGACTGAAGCGTTAATCGCCCATATGGAGATAGCGACCGCGTCCATTTGAATGACGAGAAAGATAAGCAGGCCGCACATGCTCAGAATTACCTTCCAGCCATCGGTTCTGGGATTTATGACGAACGAGAACAACAACATGAACGCTCCGATTATTGAAGGGCCGACCCATTGGGTTAGGCCTGACCAGATGCCGAAAGAGACCGCTACGGCCTTGCCTCCATTCATTTTCAGAAAGGGTGAGAAAGCGTGACCCAGGACCGGAGAGACCGCAACGGGCACTATCTCCCAGCCGGAAATTCCTCCAATTGAAAGGGCGAGCAACACGGGCAGATACCCCTTGAAATAGTCGAGAGCCATTGCAAAAAGCCCGAGCAAGAGCCCTGCTCCTCTTATCACGTTAGTAGATCCCGGGTTGCCGTCTCCAATTTTCGAGATCTTCTGAAGAGTCTTCTTCTCGTATATTATTTTGGAGTACATTACTGAGCCAGAAAAAAAGCCGATGAGAGTCCACAGGATGAACATTTAGCCCTCCCCTTCGGGATTGAGAAAATCACTTTCTCCATTCTCTTGACGCCTGATATGGTTGGCGAAGGAGACATTTCTCCGCTATTGCCAGTCCGGACTCTTCGCCAGGTATAGTTCTCAATGACAGCCTTTCATTTCTGCAAATGACCTACGAAGCAGTGAGCAGACTGTCTGTTGCGCCAGTCAGATTCTGCTATGTCAAGTACTCGCTTTACCGGTACGTTGCTGCTCATGTAAGAATTATACATAGTTTATTCAGCGAGGCTCTTTTCTTTAGAACAACTGGCTGGATGTCTGTAAGACCTCACGTAGATGATAAAATCTCATCGAATATCAGAAAGGATGGTGAAGATGAAAAGAATTCTATCCGTGTTTTTCCTCTTGGTCTCATTAGCACTGCCACTTCTCGCTCATGCTTTGGAGGATGTATCCGTAGAGGAGTGGAGGCAGGACATCGGGTTTCTCGAAGAGAGACTGTCGAGAACTCACCCTAATCCCTATTTCAAGACGGACGAGGGTACGTTCAGACAGCTTCTGCGAAGTCTGGAACGCGATCTGGAGGACCTGTCGTCGAGCGAGATCTACACAAGGCTTACAGAAATCGTCGCATCGATTGGAGACGGCCACACTGCGATCTATCCCGATAGCAGGCTTGCCGTGTATCCGATTTACACTTACTGGTTTACTGATGGGCTTTATATAGTCGCTACATCTGAAAGTGAAAAGCACCTGCTGAACTGCAGAGTAGTTGAGATTGCGGGCATGGAAGTCGATGACGCTCTGGAAAGGTTGAAGAAGGTTGTATCATATGACAATGAGTGGGGATTTCTCCAATCTCACTCTGATTATTTGAACAAAGAAGAGATTATGAAAGGTCTGGGAATGGTTGAAGCAGATGGGGAGCTTCTTCTTAAAGTCGAAAAGGAAGGAAAGATAATAGAAGCCTCCGTAAAGCCTCAAAGAGAAGTATTTCACTGGTTACAGAAGAGAGCGGATGAGATTGACAGAACCTATCAAGGAAGGAAGTACTGGTATCAGTATTACCCCGATTCAGGAGTCCTCCACTTTCATTATGCTTCATGTGGTTCGGAAAGAGGAAACCCGTTCATACTGTTTAATTGCAGAATGTTTCTATTCACCTGGACCAACCCAGTAAGCAAATTCGTCCTTGATCTCAGGGGAAATGGAGGAGGCAGCTCAGTAGTTCTGGAACCTTTCATTCTGAGAATGATGATAGATTGGAGATTGAACAGAACTGGAAAGCTCTTTGTTCTAATCGATCGCGGAACCTTCTCTTCGGCAGTTCTCAATGCCATTTCCATGAGAAAACGCACAAACGCGATCTTTGTGGGTGAACCGACCGGTGGCAGTCCGAGACATTATGGTGAAGTGAAGAGATTTCAGCTGCCCAACTCGGAAATTGCCGTAAGTTGTTCAACCACTTATTGGAAGACCACATCCGATACATCGGAAGCTTTTATGCCGGATATATTGACAGTGAGATCCTTCCAGGACTACTATGAAATGCGAGATCTAGCCTTTGAAGCCGTTATGACCTATGGATCGGAAGGGGAGGAATAGATGTTAACTCTGTTTAAGAACGTTGAAGTATTTGCTCCGGAACCTCTCGGAAGGAATGACATTCTGATTTCTGGAGAGAGAATTGTCGAAATCGATGAAGGGATAGACGAATCGGCAGTTAGGTCACTCAATGGAGAGATATTCGACTTTAGCGAGTCTTATGCGGTTCCCGGATTTGTTGACGGACACGTCCACCTAATTGGTGGAGGAGGAGAGGGAGGCTTTTCATCAAGAACTGCTGAAGGTTCTTCACAGCAATTCGCCGAAGTCGGAACCACGACGGTTGTAGGAATGTTGGGCACCGATGGTGTTACCAGAGATCATGCTTCGCTGCTTGCAAAGGTTAGGGACTTCCGAAACTCCGGGATAGATTCTTACATGCTGACAGGCTCTTACAGATACCCTCTGAAGACGCTTACGGGGGATCTTATGAGGGATATCGTGTTCATTCCCGAGATAATCGGTGTGGGCGAGGTGGCCGTCTCTGATCATAGAAGCAGCAACCTTAGTTCCACAGAGCTTCAGAGATTTGCAATGGACGCGCGTGTGGCCGGAATGCTTTCCGGCAAGGCAGGAGTGACTGTCCTGCATCTTGGAGATGGACAGGAGAAGCTTAAGCCGCTTCATGAAGCAGTCGCCGATGGAACTCTCAATCCCCGACAGATTATCCCCACGCACATCTGTCGATCGGAGGAGCTCTTGAGTCAGGGCATCGACTGGGTGAGCAAAAAGGGCGGATATATTGACATCACTGCTGATGAACACAGAACACACCTGGTTCTAAAAGACATCTTCAGCAAGAAGATAAGATTCGACAGGATCTGTGTCTCTTCTGACGGTCTCGGTTCTCTTCCCAGATTCGATGATGAAAAGAACCTGGTCGGGATAAGGTCGGCACCGGTCGATACTCTTTTGAAGACTTTCACAAGTTTGGTCAGAGACAGAGGGCTTCCGATACATGAAGCTTTGAAGCCTTTTACGGCAAATCCGTCCGCATTCTATCACTTGCAGAGAAACGGGATTGGACTTCTCAAGAGTGGAGGCTATGCAAACATCTTGTTCATTGACCGGGATTTCCAGATAGTCGATGTGATTTCCAGTGGAAGATCAATTTTGGAAAATAGGGGATGATCAATGTGAAACTCTGTGCAGTTTATTACAGCAGAACCGGTTCGACAAAGGAAATTGCGGAAAGCTTTGCAGATTCAATTGGTGCAAAGCTTTTCAAACTTGAAGATGAAAAGCCAGGGAAATCGATATCCGGGTTCTCCGCGCTGCTTGGCCTTGGAAGTCCTTTGAAAGAACCTCTTCCAGATGTCGGCGATTTCGAGTTCGTGGTGCTGCTAACTCCTATCTTCGCCTGGCATCCTTCGCCTCAGATGAATACATTCGTCAAAAAGGCCGATCTGAAAGGCAAGAGTGTGTTCCTGGTGGGTGTAGGAGCCGGTGAGACAAATGAGAAAGCCCTAAAGAGGTTCTCCGCAAAAGTTGAGAAGGCTGGCGCGAATGTTGTCGGCACGAAGAACTTCAAAGGATTACAGATGAAACAGGATTTGAAGGAGGTCAAGTCGAATCTTATAGAAAGCGGGAAGCAATTGGTCGGAATCATCGAAAGACTAGTCCAATAGACCTAGTAGAGATGTTCGAAGAGGATTCTTGTGCCAATCGAGATCAACACGATCCCTCCGACTGCTTCCATCAATTTGCCGAATTTCCGCCCCAGTTTCTGCCCGCCCGTTATTCCCAGAGCGGACAGAGTGGCGGTAATCAGCCCCGTCATTACGGCAGTGAGGATGATTGGATTTCCAAGAAACGCATACGCGCTTCCAACAGCCAGGGCATCGATAGAGGTAGCTATCGCAAGCAAGATGAGCGTAAGGCCTCTAGTTCGATCCTTGCATGAGACCTCTTCTTCTCTGTCCAAAGATTCGAGCAGCATCTTTCCGCCGATAATTCCAAGAAGAATGAAGGCAATCCAGTGATCGAAATCCATTATGTAGTTTCGAAAACTTGCTGCGAGGAAGTATCCGATGATCGGCATTCCAAACTGGAAGAATCCGAAATGGAATGCAACCCTGAAAACATGTCTGTGAGTTACATCCTCCAGAGAAATTCCAGTACATATTGAAACGGCAAACGCGTCAAGTGCTAGGCCGGTTGCTACGAGCAGGTTCTCCATCTACAGCTCCTGGTGTGAGATACCTAGATAGTAACACATCAAGCTGTAGAAAATCCTTGGCATAAGCAGAATCTACCACGACTGATTCTCTAAATCGTCGCGAAACCGCTTCGATTATGGCGTTACATCCACTTCACGGGACTTGAATCAGAGGTTCTCTGGAGATCGTTAAGGAGTAATCTCCTCCGCCGTAATTTCTTATGACCTTCAGATACCACAATCCCCCTTCACTCGTAACTGAATGACTGATGGTTTGCTCACCGCTGTAGTTGTTTGAGTAAGCAACTTGATTGCCGTTCGCGTTGTAAAGGTACAAGTGAACCTCCCGCCGGAAGAGCTCAGAGCAATATTGAGAACGCCTGAGGGCAGGGAGGTCAGTGCATACCAGTCACTGTCATCTTTGCTGAGAAGGTAGCCGGTGTAAGTTGCAGCGAACTGTGTGACAAACGGCAGCGGAGTAGATTCCGAAAGAGCATCGCCCGCGTCGCCACCCGAACTCGCATCGTCCTGCTGGAGCTTCTGAACGCTGAATGAATAATCGCCTTCCCCTGAACTCCTCGAGACTCTTATATAATGGTTTCCTGTGTTCTTTGTGCAGAAAATAATGCTGCCGGCTTCTGTGCCGACTGTTATGCTGTTTGCCATTGTCAGACTGTCTCTTGAGGAGTATCTCAGTGACAGGTTGTAGGTCAGCCCTCCCGCTGGATCGGACTCTACGGTTATGAT
>DSBT01000044.1 GCA_011045915.1 Mesotoga infera | reverse complement strand
GCGGCTTCTGGTAACAAACCATATCAACGTTATCCGGCTTTGTATGATGAAGTGATATCAGTAGGCGCAGTCGACAATGAGATGAAAAGGACGAGCTACTCGAACTACGGAGAACATCTTGACCTTGTCGCTCCGGGAGGTTCGGCACCCTCACAGATATTGAGCACAGGATACTCGTCTAGTGAGGGAAACACTTATTCGACAATGTACGGCACTTCAATGGCGGCGCCACATGTAACGGGGCTTGCAGCTCTCCTGATGGCAGAAGGATACGCAGGCAGAGATTCTTCTGGCGAAGAGATTATAAGGAAGATCCTTCGGGAAACGGCCCTTGATCTAGGAGATCCGGGATGGGATCAGTACTATGGATACGGCCTTATTCAGGCATTCGATGCTCTAAACTTCAATGAAGAGCGAAGACCTCTCTTGGTCCAAATCCTCTCCACTTCGGGCCAGGTTCTGAAGGAAGCCGAAGTTGAGGCAGACGGTTCATTTTACATAAGCGGACTCACGGAAAATCACATCAAAATAAGGATCTGGAGAGATTTCAACGGAAATAAAGAGATCGACAAAGGCGACCTCCTGGGCTATTACGGCTTCTCTGGCTCCAGTGCAACTGCAGCCTGGCACCCGGAAATTGAGAACGCCGTAACTCTATCTTTCTTCAGCAGCGGACATAATGAGCTCGAGACTCCGGTCCAGTTCTTTCCGGTCAACGAATCGTCCGGTTATTAGAATCTGAGAGGGCTCCTCTGAAGGAGCCCTCTCAGATTTGTCAGACCTTTGTAAGTTCTTTTGCAACCACCCTTACCGGTGTGGAATTTCCCAGATTGTCAGAGACTGGGCAACGATCCTCCACAGCCTCGACCCATTTCTTTAGCGTCTCTTCATCTGCATCGGTGTCAACTTTCATCTCCGCGGTTATCTCCTTGTAACCCGCTCTGTCTTCATACGATTTACCAAACAATCTGGCCGGGTTCAGCGGACCATAAACGTCGATCTCCAGCTTTTCTATTTGAAAGCCCATCTCATTTGCTACAAGATGTCCGACTACATTCAGACAGCCGGCCAATGCGGCCAAAACATACTCGACAGGATTGGCACCCATATCGTCACCACCGAGATTTGGTGGCTCATCAACTATCATAGTAAAATTCCTTGCCTTTACGGCAACTCGCGCCGGACTTTCCGAAACTGCTCTTACTCTGAAATTCGCATCTGGCATAGACTTACCTCCTCTTTTGTTATATCTTTCACAAATATTCTAGCAGGATGGAAACTCTTCTCAGTTAAGCCGATATAAATTATCCGTTAAATACCCGCAATAATGAAGGACCAAGGCAGCATAAGGCAATGAACAGGTTTTTTTGCCATTTGCCTCCTCGTTCTGAGCTTCTATACGCAAGTACTGCTCCCGTACGAAATGGTATGTATGGAGAGATTGTTGTTTGAAGCAAGAACCATGAAGAAAGCCTAACATGAAAGAAAGATATCTATTCGCAAGTCAAAACTCTGCCTGAACAAAGATCTTAGGCCAAGATCCTACTGCAAACGTGACATCTAGAAGCATTGAATTCGTGTAAAACCCTTCATCTAAAGGTATTAACTGCGATTCACTTCTTTCTTATCTTGTATCCGTCTCTTTCGTCTAGAACTTCATATCCCTTTTCAGAAATCAGTTTCCTCAGTTCATCTGCTTTCTTCCAATCCATGTCTTTTCGAGCCTGATCTCTCTGGTCTGCAAGCTCCTCAACTTCTTCGGGAATTACCTCGGTTTCGATTTCGGAAAGACCTAGTCCAAGAACTCTGTCGAATTCGTTTATCAAAGAGAGCTTTTCGCCAGGACGGAGATCCTCGCTGTCTACAACCTTCCACAAAACAGCGAGTGCCCTAGGTGTATTCAGATCGTCGTTTATTGCTTCATAAAATTCATTCAGAAGCACTGAATTGGGTTTACTAACAGGTGCTTCCGATCCCTTCAGTTCTCCTATATTAGTGGCTAGCCTCTTCATGGCACTTTTCGCTCCATCGAGTGCCTCTAGCGTGAAAGCCAACTGCTTCTTGTAGTGAGCTCCCAGAAGGTAGTATCGATACTCTGCAGGATCGTAACCCTTGTCTATCAGCGTCTGCAAAGTAATGAAGTTACCCAAGGATTTGGACATCTTCTCTCCCTCACCAATGACAAGGAATTCAGAATGGAGCCAGTAATTAACCCATTCATGACCGAAAGCGGCCTCACTCTGGGCAATCTCGTTTGTGTGATGAATTGGAATGTGATCTATGCCGCCCGTATGGATATCGAACCTTTCACCGAGGTACTTCGAAGACATCGCAGAACACTCGATATGCCATCCCGGAAATCCTCTGCCCCACGGAGAGTCCCACTGCATTGCATGGCTATCGTACTTGTATCGGGTAAACCATAGGACGAAATCAAAGGGGTTCCTTTTATAGGGATCGCTTTCCACCCTGGAACGCATCTTGTCCTCGTCAAGCTTAAGCCTTGCCAGTTTGCCATAGTCCGACAGTTTCGAAGTGTCGAAATAGACGTTTCCACCGGCAATATACGTGTAACCGTTGGATTCTATCTTGCGTATCATGTCAATCATGTCGTCTACGTGCCTGGTTGCCCTGCAGGTGACAGTTGGGAAGATGATGCGCAATCTCTTCAGATCGTCAAAGAAAGCCTTGGTATAGAAGTCCACTATCTCCCAGACGGTTTTCCCCTCCCGTCTTGCACCGGCTTCCATCTTGTCCTCGCCTTCATCCTCATCACCGGTCAAGTGGCCCACATCAGTAATATTCATGACATGATTGACCTTGTACCCGTTGAAAAGAAACATCCTCTTGAGGGTGTCGGCAAAGACGTACGCCCTCAGGTTGCCAATGTGAGCGAAGTTATAAACGGTTAGTCCACAAGTATATAACCCCACCTCGCCTTCCCTTAGCGGCTTGAAGACTTCCTTTTTTCGTGACATTGTGTTCGTAAGTAGTATTTCCATTCTCTGCCTTCCCTCCTTCCCCAAAACCGGGCTATATGTTCATTATAAGATCGTTCCTGGTTTTCATCTCTTCAGTTTTCGGCCCATATGAGATGTAGTCAATCTCGACACCCGTTTCTCTTTCGATAAAAGTCATGTACTTCAGGAAGTTTATGTGGTCAGTAACGGGCCATCCATTAACAGTTTCGTAAATTGGTTTTGCTCTGAAAAAATCATACGAAGTAGAAGGCAATTCCTTTACGACTCCATCAACATCATACGCCACACAGACTTTCACTTCATCCAGTCCGTTCAGTACGTCTCCTTTCGTAATAACGAGACCCGTTAGACCAGACCTGATTTTTGCATATCTAAGAGCGGGAAGATCCAGCCAGCCTATCCTTCGTGCTCTACCTGTTGTTGCGCCGAATTCCTTTCCTCTTTCCCTCAGCAGCTCACCAACCTCGGAGGCCTCTTCTGTCGGAAAGGGGCCGGCTCCTACTCTAGTTGTGTAAGCTTTGAGAACCCCGTAGACACTGTCCAGTTCAAAAGTAGAGAACCCTACCGAGGATACTCCATGAGCCATACATGCCCCCGATGTCACAAAGGGATATGTGCCAAAATCCAGGTCCAGAAGAACACCCTGAGCTCCTTCAAACAAGACGGAAGTACTCCTGAAGACTCTATACATATCTACCGCACTTGTGAAATTGACGCCGAGCCTTT
>DSBT01000043.1 GCA_011045915.1 Mesotoga infera | reverse complement strand
TGATTATTTCATATGAATCTGCTTTCCTCGTAATCCTCGTGCTTCTGGTAAGGATCTCCACGTTACTGCGTTATGGTGTTGACCAAGAACGAAGAACAGATCCTAGCTCTGGAGCGAAGAATAAATCTCCTCTTACTAAACCCGATCTTCATAACCCGGTTTTGATAACCCGCTCCTAGCAACCCGATCTTCATAACCCGGTTCTGATAACCCGCTCCTAGCAACCCGATCTTCATAACCCGGTTCTGATAACCCGCTCCTAGCAACCCGATCTTTGGTTAGTTGAGGCAATCAAATATACTCTTTTCTAGAAACTTCATATAAACGAAAGGAATACGTAGTATCGATGGTTTAGTATTTTACCGACCGGTAAGTAAAAATCTATTGGGGGTGTTATTCATGGGTATTGTAGAAAGCATGAAGGCTTCCATGCTGAGACAGGCAGGGAAGTACGTGGGTTCACTTGTCAGGAATTCTTCTACTGAAAATATTGGAAGGCTATTTGGGACGGTGGCTGCTCTGACGAAGGAACCGACGAAGAGTGGATTGAAGAAACTCACTCAGATGGCCAAGGAAGAGCATCCAATGATCGTTTCCTGGCAGAATGTTTTTAAGAGATCCAGTCCAAAGTCAGTTGAAAAGGCTATGACAAATCTCGTTGTAAACGAGTTCGCCCTTGGTGAAAAGATTCGCCAGGAGAAGATGCTCGAGCACGAAGTTGTTATTCCCAAGCTCGTAGTCATCAGTCCAACTTACGCCTGTAATCTGAACTGCGTCGGTTGCTATGCCGGTCTCTACGGCAGAAAGTACCAGCTCTCAAAGGAAGAGGTCAGTTCAATAATTCGACAGGCGAATGAACTGGGGATCTACTTCTTTATCATTACCGGCGGTGAGCCTTTCGTATGGCCGCATCTTCTTGAGATTTTCGAAGAGTTCAACGATTCGTACTTCCAGGTCTACACAAATGGAACGCTTATCACCAAGGAAGTTGCGAAGAAACTTGGAGAACTTGGAAATGCGACCTTTGCCGTATCAGTGGAAGGTTTCGAAGGTGAGACTGACTGGAGAAGAGGACGCGGTGTTTTCCAGAAGATCAAGCAGGCGTGGGAAAATCTGAGAGAAGCCGGAGTCATCTACGGTACTTCGGTTACCGCAACAAGACTCAATCACGAAGTAATGATGAAGGACGAGTTCTGGCAGTTCTTGAAGGACGAAGGCGTTGCTTATGCTTGGGTCTTCCAGTTCATGCCGGTAGGTATGAATCCTTCGATGGATCTCGTGCCGACACCTGAACAGAGGTACGAGCGTTTCTTCAAGACTGAGCAAGAGAGACTTGGCGGAGACTTTGCATTCGTTGCGGATTTCTGGAACCACGGATTCCTTACGAATGGCTGTCTGGCCGCCGGCGCGAAGTATCTTCACGTAAATGCAAAGGGCTACGTTGAACCGTGTGTCTTCCAGCAGTTCGCGGTTGACAGTATAAGAGAGAAGAGTCTTCTGGAGATTTTGAAGTCTCCATTCTTCACTGCATACAAGAGAATGGTGCCTTACAGCAATAATCTCTTCAGACCCTGTCCGATTATTGACAATCCGAAGGTCCTCAGAGCCATGGTGAACAAGTTCAATGCGATCCCACAGCATGATGGCAGCGAAAACGTTGTCACCGAGCTTGCCGGACAGCTCGATGAACTTGCTGCGGGTTGGAAGGAATACGCCGACAAACTCTACTATGAGGAAGGCTTTGCCGAGACCCATCCGGCCCACAGAGGGGTATACGATTTCGATGTTAGAATGAGAAAGTACGCTAACAACGAAGAAAAGCTTGCTATAGACAAAAAACCTTGAGGGGACGGTGGATCCGGTGCGAGCAAAATTGTCTTCTAGAGAGAGGATTATAAAAGCCGCCCGGAAGGCCTTTGCGGAAAGAGGTCACGACGGCGTAAGCATGTCTGAGATTGCCCAGATCGCTGGGGTGAAAAAGGCCTTGATATATTATTACTTCCCCAGCAAAGAGGATTTATTTTATGAAGTCTGGCAATATTCGATAGACGAACTTGAAGATCATGTCTTTTCGGAAACAAGAGATGAGAATGTTTATGTGTCGAAACTCAAGAGGATTCTCAGGTCGTACATTGATTTCATAACCAATAAGAACGAGATCAAGAAAATCATGGATCAAGAGAGGGCTAACCTTAGCAGGGAGGACAATGAGTCCTGGAAGAGGGTAAGAGACAGATACCAGCTTCTGAAGGAGAAGCTGTCCTCAGCCATAGATGAAGCAAAGATTGCTCAGGAGATTTCGAAAGACGTGGATCCCGACAGCGCAGCAGACCTCATATTGAATGGTTTCAGCATAACGGAAGACCCGAACGGGCTGGAAAGCATAAGAGAGATAATCTGGAGAGGCTTGGTGAGCAACTCCGGTGAATGAACCGTTAACTGATGAGAGGGACTAGATCCCTCTCATTTTTTTGCTCCTCTTCTCTTGAAGTCAAGGACTTCTCGAAATCTCGAGTATCTTTCCTCGAACCTTCCGCCTGAGATTTGAAGAAATTTCATATAGAGTACATCTACAATCATCAGCTGGACGATTCTAGTGACTAGGCCGCCTTCTGGAAAGACTAGTTTCGAGTAATAGCTTTCCAGGTTGATGCTCGAATAATCGCTTAGCTTCGATCCGGCCGGAGTTATTGTAACCACGGAGGCCCCGGTCTTCTTTGAGAATCTCAAGGCATCAATGAGGTCAACGGAACTTCCTGTGCTTGAAATGGCGACTACTACAGAATTACTTTCCAGACTGTAAGCAGAGATCATCTGCTCGTAGCCATTTTGGATGAGCTGTACTCTCTTCCCACATTGAAGCATCTTTAGATAGAGGTCGTGCCCGGCGACAGCGTCAAAGCCAAAGGCGTAGATGTCGACTATCTGAGATAAAGAAAGAACTCTCGCCGCCTCCTCTATCAATTCCTCGCTAAGTCGACAGTAGGCTTCCTTAATTGTCGTTGATACGAGCTCATCATATGCCTTCAGGTCTTCGATCAATATGGATGACTTTTCCCTCTGGACGAGTATGTTAAGCTCACTTGCGATGGCCAACTTCAGTTGCGTATAGCCGGTGAATCCCAGCTTCTTCGCGGCCTTGACAATCATCGACGGGGATATCTCAAGCCGTGTTGCCAGATCGTGAATTGAGAGCTCCAGAGATTGCTCCGGATTATTCATTACAAAGCTCACAATCTTTTCTTCAGTCTCGGTTAGGAGATGAAGTGCTTCGTTGTATGACTGAAGAAGGCTACTCATTTTCAGCAGGACCGCCCTGCTCCTTTAGTCTCTCAAACCAGATAAGGACCTCGCTTCGAATCTCTTCCGGAACATTAGAAAGAAAGTTTGGATCATCGTATGTATAGTCTATCATTCCGTCGGAAATACCGACCCTCTTTGAACTGCCAAACGGCAGCTTTCCTTCGCTAGCCTGGGTTATTGTCTCTTTCACGAGGAGATCCATGTGCTTCAGAAAGCTCGCCAGTATAACAGCAGGATTCATCGATATGAGATTCGAGTCGACGGTGATCACATACTTACCTCTGACCGATGCCTCTTCAATCACTCCAACGCCGCTTCCTCCTGCAATTGAAAGGATTACGTCCGCACCTGCATCAAACTGCTTTGCAGCCAGCTCTCTTCCTCTCGAAGGATCGGACCAGCT
>DSBT01000042.1 GCA_011045915.1 Mesotoga infera | reverse complement strand
GACGATCAGGGACAGGAGATCGATCGCTACTCTTCATAGCGAACTCCTTTGCGAAGTGTATCTGTGCTGTTGATATTTCCGGTTTGGAGGAGTGACAGAGGTTTCTTTAGAGAGATTCGCGATTGTAATCAAAACTGTACTATAATTGTACTAAACATGTTCTTACCTATAGCATCAAAAGCTTATGAAAGCAAAATCAAAACGATATCTCAAACCGGGGGTGAAATTGTGAATCTAAAGGGCACAAAGACTCTTGAGAATCTTATGAAAGCATTTGCTGGCGAATCACAGGCGAGAAACAGATACACTTTCTATGCCTCTGTGGCGAAGAAAGAAGGTTATGAACAAATCTCGGCAATTTTCAAGGAAACCGCAGACAACGAGAAGGAACACGCTGAAGTTTTCTTTAAACACATTATAGAAGGTATGGCCGGCGAGTTGCCGGTTATGGTCCACGTGGATG
The DNA here is from genome assembly GCA_011045915.1 of Mesotoga infera. Taxonomy (NCBI): domain Bacteria; kingdom Thermotogati; phylum Thermotogota; class Thermotogae; order Kosmotogales; family Kosmotogaceae; genus Mesotoga; species Mesotoga infera. Next base: position 4,552 of record DSBT01000042.1, on the reverse strand, counting down.
CAGATTATCCTGTTGACTTGAGAGGAACGAAAGAGAATCTCAAGGCAGCTGCGGCCGGAGAAAACGAGGAGTGGACGGAACTGTATCCAACATTTGCCGATGTCGCGGAAAAGGAAGGCTTCAGAGATGTTGCAGAGAGCTTCCGGCAAATAGCGAAGGTTGAAAACAGACATGAGGCTCGGTATTTGAAACTTCTGGAAAACGTCGAAACCGGCAAGGTATTCAAGAGAGAAGAAAAGGTTTTGTGGAAGTGCGGTAACTGCGGTTACATTCTGGAAGCAAAGGAAGCACCGGAACAGTGTCCGGCATGCAAACATGCAAAGGCTTACTTCGAGCTCTTTGTTGAGAACTACTAGACTAATTTCCATAGGATATATGGGTCCGGCGTTGCCGGACCTTCTTAACTGACTATTCCAGACGCGTCAAAGAGCTGAATCCATCTTCGAATTTCTTGTATTCCCGATCTTCTAGATCCTTCATATTTGAGTTGTTTAATAGGAACTCAAGGAAGGTGATCACCTTTTCACAGGAGATATCGTTGTACTGCATGTTCTCTATACTTGAGCGCTTGGTAGAAGAGATCCTGCCGATTAAAGTATGTAAAGTGAAGAGTTCAAGTTTCTCAAGCTCCATAAGCCCTGCAAGCTTTTCCAGAAGGACTACCCATGTTTCCAAAGGACTAGTTGTTCCAAAGTGATTCTGCAATACAGGCACAAGTTGTCCGTAATAGAAATGGTGAGTGGATTCGCTCTGCCAAGGCTCAATTCCAAAGATTGCTATTGCCTCTTCCTTTCTCTTTTTTGGCATTGAAAAGAGCGCTCTTGCAATGGTGTCCTGCTTTGCAAAGATGAAGTACTCCTCTCCGACAAGATAACCCAGTTCACTGAGGCAGTCGAGATATCCCTCTTTCATGAAGTCTCGCGAGACTTCGGGGTTGAAGTCAAGAACATCTCCGTAGAATTCTCTGGGTTTGATTACAAGATGTTTCACTTCATCCAGCCTCTTCAGTGATACAAGAGTCAGAATGTCTCTGATTCTCTTCGGACCGAGATCGACAATAATAATCTCTTTGAACCCTCTGCTCAAAGCCATATTAACTGGAATATTTCTGTAGATACCTCCATCTATGAACTTTTCCAAGCCGATTTGCTCTCTTCTGAAGACTGGATGATTAGCGCTTGCCAGAATGTAGTCTTCTAGCTCTCCTTTTGGAATGTCTTCGATATATAGCTCCCTCGGCTCCATATTGCTGAGAGAATATGTGACTAAACCAACGTCGATAGAGGCTTTTCGAACGTCCTCTTCTTTCAGGAGACGACCAAAGTTTTTTCTGAGCGGAGCGGGATCGAAACCCCCGCTCTTGAGTGCGCCAATCGCCTTCTCGATAAGGCTGCCGTCAGTTCCATCTATTACGATTTTGTCGAAATCGATTTTCAGCCATAATTCACGAGCGACTTCGAACTGGTCCATAGCAACTGCCATTGAGTTTAAGGCGCCTACCGACGTCCCATAGACTCCCCCGATCTCAATTCCACAATCCTTTAGAGCCTTCCAGACTCCTATCTGATAAGCTCCTCGGGCTCCGCCTCCCGAGAGCACGAGTCCGATTTTGCCGTCGAAATCGACCCTTTTCTTCGCCGGTACAAGAAGTTCGGACAGATTCAATTTACTCACTTTGGTCACCTCTATCCAATTGTATATTAGGCTTCCTCCGAAATCCACAGAAATTTCCCTCATGGTGCATGTTCAGCTATAATGCTTAAAGGAGGTGTAATATGAACCTGGAAAGTTTTGGAAAGCGCTTCGCGGAAATAACGTCTGAATTGGAGAAGCTAGTTGCAGAAGGTGAGATTCCCGGAATCTCCTGCGGGGCACGTTTTGGCGACACAGCTGAAACTGCCTCTTTTGGGGTCACGAACATCAACCATCCCTTGAAAGTGAATGATGAGACTTTCTTCCAGATCGGCTCTATAACAAAGACTTTCGTTGCTCTTGCTGTTATGAGATTGGTCGATGCCGGCAGGATCGATCTGGAAAGACCAATTAAGGAACTCCTCAAAGATTTCGCTCTTTCAGATAAAGGAGCTGAAGAACAGATCACGATGAGACATCTTCTGACTCATACCTCTGGCATTAAGGGAGATTACTTCAAGGACTTTGGTTACGGTAAGGACGCCCTGGAGAAAATGGTTGGGAGCATGTCTTCTCTTCCTCAGATCAACCCTCCAGGAAGAATCCTTTCTTACTGCAATTCGGGTTTCTATGTGGCCGGAAGAATCATTGAGACAGTTACCGGGAAGACCTTCGAAGAAGCAATCATCGAACTGGTTTCTGAGCCTCTCGGTCTGGAGAACATTCGTTTCTTCCCCGAAGAGATAATCACTGAGCGTGTCGCTGTCGGACATCTGACCGCAGAAGATCGTATATCTGTTGCACGTCCCTGGGCCGTTGGAAGAGCAATACATCCAGCTGGAGGCATCGTCACGAACATCAAAGAGCTCCTTGACTATTCAGCTTTCTATTTCAGTGGCAGAGCTTCGAACAGAAATGGAATCATAAGTGCTGATTCCTTTACAAAACTCACAACTGGAGAAACTGACGCCTCCCCTGCATCTAAGGTCGCACTTGGCTGGTTCGTCGAAGAGATAGATGGATTGGCGACAATACAGCACGGTGGTGGCACCAACGGTCAAATATCATTGCTGATGGTTTTCCCCGAGACGGACTTTTCGGCAGCCATTCTAACCAACAGCAATGAAGGCAGCAAAGCAACCTCTCTCTTTTCAAGAATGGTCTTGGAAGATCTTCTGGGACTGAATCCGGTAATTTTGGAACCCGCAACTAATTATCTGGAAAGGGCAGAGAAGATTGCCGGGCTCTATAGAGGAGAGATGTCAGATCTGGAGATCTTCATTGAGCGAGGAAAGATCTTCATTAAGGAAATCCCGCGAGTAGGTTTTCCTGATGAAGACTCGGAACCGGCACCGCCATCGACGCCGCAGGAGATTTCAATATCGGGCGAAGGGTTCATAATAAATCTTAGCGAACCTTATTTGGCAAGTGCGGGGGAGTTGATCGTTAATGAATCCGGCAGAATAGAAGGTCTGAGAATCGGACTTCGTATCTATAATAGGTCCTGAGGTAATAGAACTATTATGGTATGATTCGATCTTCCCACCGCCCTTACCTCTGATAAAATAAGAGTGCGGTCGTATCTTCATAACTCGATGAAAAGATTGGAGGGTTATTATGAGCCAGCTCGTTGTTATGGGAAACACACGTCTCAAAGGCGAGATAAGGGCAAGTGGCTCCAAGAATTCAGTGCTTCCGATTCTGGCGGCTACAGTAATGATTGAAGAGCCAGTCGTCATAAAGAATGTGCCAGAATTGCGAGATGTCCAGACGATGATATCAATACTTCAGCAAATTGGAAAGACAGTCTCTTTCGAAAATGAAACCGTCACAATAATGCCTGGAGAGATTCTAGTAGGAAACGTTCCATATGAACTCGTGAGAAAAATGAGAGCCTCATTCAACATTATTGGTCCTCTCGCCATGATTTGCGGTTGGGCAAAAGTTGGAAAGCCTGGTGGCTGCAATATCGGCCAGCGTCCTGTTGATTTTCATCTCAAGGGTTTGGAGGCTTTTGGATTCAAGATAACCGAAGAGCACGGCGACGTTATGGCCATAATTCCGCAGAATTTCGAGAAAGAGATAATCTATGCTCTTCCATTTCCCAGTGTAGGAGCTACAGAGCAGCTAATGACTACGGCAGCGCTTATGGAGGGGAGCAAGGTAACGATTGAAAACGCCGCGCGCGAACCTGAAATTTCCGATCTTCAGAACTTTCTTAACAAGTGCGGCGCGAAAGTCAGTGGTGCCTCAACTCCAACCATTAAAGTGACGGGAATTGGAAAGCTTAGTGGAGCAGAGTATTCAGTTATTCCAGATAGAGTAGAGATCGGAACGTATTTGCTCGGAGCGATAGCCACCAGAGGTGATGTTAAGATTCATGGAGCAATAGCAGACCATTTGATCGCCCTGTTGAGCATTCTCGAAGAGATGGGTGCCGGTATAGAAAAGAGCCATGAATACTTGCGAGCTTTCTGGAAAGGCCCCTTGAACCCTGTTAGAGTATCATCTGAACCATACCCTGGATTTCCAACAGATCTTCAACCAATAATTACGGCCGTCTTAGCGACGGTAGAGGGCACTTCGGTGCTTGAGGAAAACGTCTTCGAAAATCGTTTTGGATACGTAGATGAGCTAAATCGTATGGGGGCTAAGATTAAGGTTTCAAGCAGTCATGCAAATATTCGCGGAGTGAGCAAGCTGAGCGGAGCAGAAGTAATTGCCCCAGACATCAGGGCTGGAGCAGCTCTTGTCATGGCCGGACTTGCCGCCGATGGAGAAACAATTATCAATAACGTCACTCACCTATTCAGAGGTTACGAGAGATTTCAAGAGAAACTGAGAACACTCGGAGCTAAGGTAACGTTTTATCCCGACGAAGAATGAGGGAGAAACGAGGTTAGGGTTTGGTGGCAGGAGG
>DSBT01000041.1 GCA_011045915.1 Mesotoga infera | reverse complement strand
CTTTCCGATCTTCCTGGGCCAGATTTTTACAGATGTCTGCACTTCATTCCCTCCCTGGTAATTAGATGATTACTCTATAAGCCAACTGCATTCAATCTCAGTATCGTTATGGAATTTCCTGCAAAGGTAAAAGTGAACTCGTTTGATAGACCCGACAGATCATATTTTTCGGGCAGTACCTTGTCCGGGTTCTGGAAAGTATTTTCATCGAAGATGCTGTCGGACGTCATTACAATGACTTCTGCCTGCCCCCCGATCTCAAGTTGCTCGCCAATTTCGACTCTGACCTCTTTCTCTTCGGGCCATGGATTCACAATCTTTACGATCAAGTTCTCCGTTTCTCGATCATAGACGCAGACGTGGTACAGGGACTTGAACCAGTAACCGATAACCTCGAGATTCTCGTCGGTAAGCTTAGAAGGTATTACCACATCTCCGAGATTCTCATTGAAGAGTTTCTGAACATGATAACTTGGGGTTCCATACACTCTTGTGTTGTCGAACCAGATGAGGTCCGGCGTCCACTGCGACCAGCCCGGCCTGTTGAATAGGGGCGCGTAAGCCGCCATTATTACTATGTCTGAATTCCGTTCAAGGCCAGTCATCAAAGCTGCTTCCGCCATTGCTGCTTGGAGGGTGTTCCTTGTTCCAGCCGCGTGGGCTGCGTATTCTCCGAGCATGACCTTTGGACCGGATCTGTCGTACTTGTCGTATCTATCTGTGTTTCTCAACATCCATTCCGGAACGGCATACATGTGCTCATCAAGAATTTCGACTTCGTTTTCTCTTGCCCATCTCCACGCACGGTTGAATGAAGCTCCTTGATATGAAGGCGGGCCGCTGAATACAATGGTGATTTGGGGGTGAATTTCCTTCACGACTTCAAGAAACAGCAGAAAGCGGTCGTGATATTCCGTGCCCCAATTCTCGTTTCCTATACCAATATACTTGACGTTGAAGGGCTTTGGATGACCCAACTCGACACGTTTCGAGCCCCATAATGAGTTCTGTGGCCCATTTGCAAACTCTATGAAGTCAAGAACACTTTCAATCCATTCGTCCATCTCATCTATTGGACAGTACTCGGCACCTCGAACCTGACAGGACATGCCCGAGTTGAAGATCGGTATGGGCTCGGCATCAAGACGTTCCGACAGGAGGAGATATTCGAAAAATCCGATTCCATATGACTGGTGATAGCCCCATAGGTTGTAATTTGCCTTCCTCTCCTCTACAGGTCCGATAGTATCCTTCCAGCGATAGGCGTTATCCAGGCTGTCACCTTCAACCAGGCAGCCGCCCGGAAACCTTACGAAACCAGGCTTAAGCTCTTCAAGCATCTTTAGAAGATCTACCCTCATGCCGTTCCAGTTCTCTTCAGGGAAAAGCGAAATCATGTCCAGGCAGACCTCGCCGGCCCCTCTCAATATAAGTAAAAGCCTGCCGTTATCGCAGTCTTCGGCGATCTCAAATTCTACCGAATACTTCTCCCACTCAGCGCCGAAAGCCGACCCGAGGCTAGCTTCAACGATCGTGTTGCCCTTCGCATCTGTCAGCAAAACTGTGATTTCACCGCTGTATTCCGAATTACCTCGAATGAATGCGGAAAACACGTACCGTTTCCCTCCCATCATAGTAATGCCGTCGTAACCGTTGTTGGAAAGCGATACTGATCCGCTATCAGATGCAATATCAAAACTCAAGTAATGGGGATTGTTCTCATTAAGCGGCAGGTCTGAGTCAATCGAGAAGGTGGCCTGGCAACCGGTTTCAAAGTCTGCAAACCAGCCTTCGAGAGGATCTTTGTGTTCGAAGGATCGATTTCTTACCAATTCAGCGTATAGACCGCCATCTACCGCATGGTTTATGTCTTCGAAGAATACGCCGTAGAGGAAGGGACTTATCTCGGGACCGGGATTGCTGGGATCTATTGTCAGCACATGACCGGCATTCACAACAAGAGTTTCCGGAATAAAAATCATCATGAGAACAAAGGTCAATAAAATGGTGGCTCTTTTCATTTAGATCACTCCATTCATTGCCCGAGAACAAGGGTGAATTCATTCTTCTCACCCTTCTTAACGTCAATAATGAATGTCTCTGACAGTGCTCCGCTTTCCACCGAGACCTCGTACTTACCGGCAAAACCGTTGAAAGCCACAGTGCCCGAAATATCCGTCTCGAGACGGACAGTGGTCTTCCATTCTTCGTGTATAAGCCTCTTCAACTCATCAAAGATCGGTTTTGTCGAGAGATCGTCGCGCAGAAATCCGCTGCCTGACTGCCACGCCCTGTAGAAATTCCAGTACGTTATTACCTCGACCGCCGAATGGCTGAAGAAGACTTTGTAGAATATCCTGGCGATCTCGGCCTGTATCTCTTCGGCCTCACTTATAGAGACGTTGAAAGCGTCTATCACCGCGGGAAGAGGAATCTGAAACTCCGATATATGAATAGGTTTCCCCAGCTGAGCCAACTCGTCAATCGCAAGATATATGCTTTCCAAGGATCGCAGCTGACCAAGTAGATCCTGAGCAGTGAAAATATGCGCTTCGGCCCCAATCACATCTATGGGAGTTCCTTCATTTATGAGTTGTCGGGCTCTCGAAATGAAAGCTCGCCTGGTCCGCTCATTCACTAACACTCCGTATTCGTTTAGTACTGTAATGGCGTCGGGGTCGGTTTCCTTAACGATTCTAAACGACTCGGCAATATAGTCCGAACCTATCGAGTCGAACCAGGGTTGAACAATAGGCTCATTGACGACATCCCAGTACTGAATGAGGTCCTTGAACTCTTCGACTTCCCTGGTGATTCTCGAAAAGAGATATTCCCGTACTTCTGCCCATTGACCGAGCTTTCCTTTCACTTCTATCCAGGCG
>DSBT01000040.1 GCA_011045915.1 Mesotoga infera | reverse complement strand
TTCATCGGGATCCGTTTTATGAAGCTGTTATGCAGAATGACAACGATTTCACCAATCACTACCTAATGGAGATGCTGGCCAGTAATATGCATATAAAAGGTGTTGCTGTTTTTTATAATGATGAGGTTTTTGCGTCTGCTGGTGAGAAGTTTGAAATTGCCGTCACGCCTACTGTTGAAGGAGGAGACTACTCGGAGATCTTCTCAGTGGGCAAGGATCTCTTTGCAATTTCTGCCTTCACCAACAACGCTGGTTCAGAGAGTTCAAAGAATGTGTATGTCATTATGGAACTAGATCTCGAGGGAATTATGCGTCTGCTCACAAGAGAAGGATACAAATTGGGCAATGAGAAGGGGAGTCCAGTATTAGCAGGAATCTTCGTTTCTCTTGAGCGCAGATGGCTACCGGCTAACTATGCGGCAATCGCTTTCGTCTTTCTTCTGACATTCGTCTTCACCGCTACTATAAAGCGAATGACAGGCAAGAAGTTTCTTGTCAGAAGGAACAGAGAAATGTCACTGCTTCTGGATAAGATTCCGACACTGATCTGGTATTTTAGAGATCCTGAGACTTTCGGAATCGTCAATAAGTCATTTGCAGAGTTTCTTGGTATGCGGCCGGAGGAGATTGAAGGAAAGAATGTCTATGAGATTCTCTCGGAAGAGGAAGCAAAAAAATGTGTTGAAAGCAACAAAGAGGTTTTCTCTCGAAAAACGAAACTTGCTTTTGAACAGAATTCAGAGAATTCGAATGGGGAGTTAAGAATTCTAGAGATCACGAAGACGCCGGATATCGATGAATTCGGAAATATCGAGTCTGTTGTCTGTTCCGCAAATGATGTGACCGAAGAGAGAGAGGCACTTAGGAGGATTAAGGTTATTCAGTTCGGACTGGATAATGCGAACGATGAGGCCTTCTGGATTGCTCCTGACGGCACGATACTGTATGCTAACAGCGCGGCCTGTAAAAATCTTGGATACACAAAGGCTGAGATTTCCGGACTGAAGGTAAATGATCTCGATAAATCGATGGAGGCAATGGATAGAAGGGTAAGCTGGGATAGGCTTAAATCAAAAGGAAGGGATACATTTGAAGCCTATCATGTGAGCAAGGACGGCTCTGTCTTTCCCGTCGAGATTAACAGGAATTATTTCAGGTACGATGAAAGCGAATACGAATTTACTTTTGCACGAGATATATCTGAACACATGAGAAGTCTGGAGATTCTTGAGAGAGATAGGTTCAGAATAGAACGGCTTCACGACGCAGCTCTCAATCTGGAAAGATGCGGGACCCTCCAGGATGTATACGACTCTGTGATTGAAGCAGCTAAGGAGATTCTTGAATTTGATATATGCTTCATCTGTGTCAGCGAAGAGGATAATCTAGTAATCAAGGCATCCTCCAATCTAAATCCGCGAGACCCAATTGTAATGCCGAAAGATGTTGGAATTGTCGGGAAGACTTTCAGAGAGAAGAAGCCTTACATAATCGATGATATCCAGGAGTCTCCAAATGCTTTGAAGACCAACAGTCTCTATCATGCGGGCCTAAGCCTTCCAGTCGGCGATGT
>DSBT01000039.1 GCA_011045915.1 Mesotoga infera | reverse complement strand
CGCCCTATTACATCTCTTACGGGTACTTTGACAAGTTTGCCTAGCTTCTGCATCTTGCCTGCGTTATCTGAACTGAATTCAGCGGGAATCACTTCGATAGTCTTGTAAGGAATACGGCGAATCAGGTCATCTGCAAGTCTTTGATCGATCGACATCGAGTATATCTGAAAGTTCATGTCTCGTATAAACTGCCAGCTAGCCTTACCGGCCGCGATTTCCTCTTCGATATTCTCGATTTGGGAGAGCAAGTCTTCCATCATTTCCCTTAGTTCTAGTCCGCTGGGTGTAGGGTTCTCTTTTAGGAGTTCAAGAGACCTGTAGACAAGGTTTTTGTCATAGATCGAATACGAGTTCTCATTCTGCGGAAAGATTATGGCCTCTCCTTCGGGAGTTGTGCCTTCTCTGTTTATTCTGCCAAAACGCTGGGTAAGCGAGTCGACCGGCGCGGACTCAGTTATCAGGACGTCGTAGCTTATGTCAAGGCTGATTTCGATAGTCTGTGTGGCCACGATGATTCTTGGAGGTGAGTCTCCCATTATTCGAGAGAGGATTCTTCTCCTGTCTTCGAGGTTGAAGCGGCCGTGATAGAGAGCAATATCCTTCTCCGAAATTTTATCTGACAGGGTTCTGAAGGCTTCGGTGGCCTTTCTGACTGTGTTGAAGCAAAGAATCACTCTTTTCCCTTTTTCATATTGCTTTCTCGTCTCTTCAACAGGGTCGACTTCTTCTGGAGTGGAGATGGAGATTCTTCTCAGTAATTCTCCCTCGTAATCTCTTACGATTTCAGGGTCGTCGAGGACCTCCTTGAGCTTTTCGATCATGTAGGAAGGGAGAGTGGCGCTCATTACACATACCGGAGTGCCCATGGCTTTCAACATTCTTATGCTTTCAAGGAGTATGCCAAAGGTGTAGGGTTGACTTGCGTGAATCTCGTCGAAAACAACGGCGGCATTGGCAATATTTACAGTCTTTGGCTCCCATCTTCCCCAGTTAAGAGACATGAGAAGAAGCTGATCGAGAGTCGCGACTGTGAAGGGGTTATCGAAGGCTTTCATCCAGAAGATTCTGTCACGGGTGTCTTCGGAGTAGCTTTCGTTCGAGAATAAATAGTATGCAACATTTCCGTGGACAAGACCGGTTTTGTCGGATACTTCTTCTTTGTATCTTTCGTACATCGCTTCGACTGTTGTCACTGTGGGAAGGAAGAGGGTGGACTTTTCTCTTCCCGTCGACTTAGCCCAGACAAGAGCGGCAAGAGATTTTCCTCGTCCTGTCGGAGCGAGTATTATCGTGTCCTTTCCGGTCGAGGCCGCCGCCTGAAATGGCCGCAGGGGCCGAGACTTGAAGTCTATTTCAGTCACTGAGAGTGACCGTTTTGCTGAAGCCGACCAGTCTGCTAGGTTCAGAATGCCCTGGATCAAGGAATAGAGTTGCCGGTCGCCGGCTTCGTTGAAGAAGAAGTTGCAGAGCCTCTTGAGAAGTTCTCGAGCGGAAGGCATTTTCAGGTTAAGATCGGGGAGCTCTATGCCTAAGTGTTCGCTTGCATAGCCTTTTATCTCTCTGAATTCTTCCTCAAGTTCGGAGTTCGGAGTCGCTTTTTGCCTCAGATATTCAGTTGAGGAAAAGGAGTCTTTGAATCGAGAACCGTGATGGCCCAGTATAGACTGGAGGATGTAGTTTTTCATGGGGGACTCCTTAAGAGAGGCCATCGCTATCTGAGCCGATGCGAGGGAGTGGGAGAAGCCTTTTTTGTCAAAGGAGAATTCCGAACATCCCTTCCCGATGTCATGGTATGCACAGGCAGTCAGAATCGCCTCGGAGATTTCTTTTGAGTCAAGATCGGTGTTCGTTGCGACGATTCTGTTTCGATCAAGATAGTTCTTTGCGTAATCCAGAACTCTTTCTGTGTGTTCGACGAGAGTTACTCCCGGCTTTGCGAAAGACATTCTTCTACCTCCAAAGAGGGAAGGCAGTTCCTGATACATTTACCGCCTCTCCGGAGTATTTGACCGGTTCAGAGATGTATATGTAAGGAGATCTGCTTACCGGCCTCCTCACCTTCGGATTTCGTTTATCGCGATCGAATTCAGAGTTCAGCCAGTAAGTCTTGAAGTGAGAGATAAGTCCTTCATGAAGTCCGGCGATGTTGATCTTGCCTTCAAGGTTTCCCTTGACCACAGTATTGTTTATGACTGATTTATCCACTCTCTCTGCGGTCTTTAGTTCAGACTGGACGGAGGTTATGAACTCGTCGTCTCTTCCCAGGCTTAGAGGGAAGCGGGGATCGGCAAGCGCTTCCTCGATTTCTTTGAGCTTGTCCTGGGGGCCTGCAATTACAAGTGTTATTTTGGGACGATAGATGACTTCTCTTATCACTACCGCTTTGCCTATGGATCTTCCTCCGCCTTTCACTTTCTTTATTGCCCAGGGGTCTTTTGCCATTCCCTCATTCTCCTGTATGTGTACTCCGTAGGAAAGTTCCCGGCAGTAGTTCTGTGCCTCGAAGTACTCGCGGCCTGTGGCTGCGCCGATTATTCCAGCGATCGTCGTTGGCGGGGGAAAGGGCAGGCTCTCCTGATAATTCATTGAGGCGGGGCTTCTAAAGGAAGCTGTATATCCTTTTATTGAGATTTCGAGCACAATCATCTTTTCACCTCCACTGGAAAAGGCCCCTCGCAAGAGGGGCCTGTATTATATTGTCGAAATGATCTCTTTGACTTTGGAGAAGGCATCTGTCATAGGAAGAATTTCAATATTCTGATTAGCGCCAGCATTGAGTTCCGATGCATCGAGCACTTTTGTAGTTCCAATAATTACGCGATCGATTATGTTTGAATAATTGGTTATGCTGTCGATCAGCGTCTCGGCCAGGATCTTTCCCTTCGCGTCACAGGTTACGGATTCGAGGAGAAATGGAAGCTTTACGGTTTGAAAGGCGAAGGCAATGAATTTCGGAGAGATGTCAGACAGTATATTGGTCTGCTTTCCACCTGTCCAGAGAGTCATCATGGAATCGAGGAGGAGGTTGAGTCTTCTAAAGCGCTCTTCTTTCTGTATCTCGAGTGTGGTCTCTTTGATCTCTGAGGGTTCGAATTTGCCGACCCTGTCAAGCTCAATGAGCCCGCCGCCTCTCAGATATGCGGAATAGACTTCGGTTTCAACCATGTTTCCACCCTTGTCGCTAGCCTTCCTTGTCTTTGTGAGAAGATCTCTGTCGCCTCTGTATGGGAAGAGAGACACGAGCGGGGCGATTCTCACGGGTGATGTTCTCTTTCTGTTGTCTCCGGTTACTGCGATCATGTAACCGAAGAGATCATCATCGATATAGTTCAGCGGATCTCCGAGAGTCGTTTCAACTTCTCCATCTACGGGAGTTGAAAGAGCTTCTCCGATTTCGGCGAATCTCTCTCTCAGGCCGTGGCGCTGGCATTGTCCGGAAACGTAGTTGAATGCAGAACCGTCTGGGGCGACGATCTTTTTTGCCGTCTGGATATTGCCTTCTGTGAAGCCTGCGTTTGGGTTTCCCATGGTAACCTTGGATATTGAACCCCAAGAGAGGCATTTAATCTGCAATCTTTTCACCTCCATTGTGCGAAGATGCGAAATGTCTTGAAAGGTACTTGTTCACAGCGAAGATTACAAGCAGAGCTTTGGGTTTCTTCCAGGTTTCTTCATTGAGGATCCTTATGAACTCTTCGGGGATTTTGATTTTCCAATCCTCTTTTGCATACTTGAATTCAAGATCGGCCAGGGTGAGCAAGAGGTCTTCCAGAGAGCGGCTGTTGCGTAGAGAGTATAGATCGCCGAAACTCTGGGCTTCAAAGACCGCGTTGCCTATTACCTCGCCGGCCTTTTTGGAGAGATCGATTGTCGCTTGATCCAAGCCATTCACTCCTTTCATAGTATTTGACGCAACAATCACTTCGTATATTGAACGGACAGGGTATTCGAGATCGAACATGATCATCTGAAGCCTTTCTTCGAGCGGCTTGAAGGAGAGGATCATTTTGGCTATCTCTTCACGTCTGGAAACATCGGCGGAAGGGCTTGCGGAAATTACCAGACTGTCCATGAATTTCGAGAAGTCGCCTCCGAGGTTTTCTACGTTTTCGAAGAAGGCTGACAACTCCTCCACTCTCTCGAATGAGTCGAAGTTGAGAAAGGAGTTGTTTCTCCCCGTGTTCGAGACCTGCATGACTTTGAAAGAGGAGCGGGGAATGAATCTGGTCTTCTCGAACAGGGTGTGAAGAGAGAGGAGAAGGGTTTCATAGGGTTCCTGAGGATAGAATCTCGCCTTGACCTTCAGATTTCTCCAGGAATTTGGTTCGTGGAGATCCTTCATCCAGAGAAACGTGTTGTAGGTAGATTCCAGTGTATCGCTCTCGGGGAAGAGGTAAGTGATTACGTAGTCCTGACCGTCCTTGTAGGATGTGTAGAAGAGAGCGAGACCGGCCATCATTCCGAGGAACTGACAGTCTAGGCAGACTTCTCCGCTTCCCGAGCCGAAGCTGAAGAAGCTCTGAAAGTTCTCGACTTTCACAGATAAAGGATCTCCGAGCATCGAAAGCTTCTCTAGAGTGGAGACCCTCGAGCCGCAAAGGCTGCACACTTTTCTTCCTATCTCTTTTTCTTCGAGCATTTTGGAGACTTTCTCCAGTACGGTGTATTGCTTTAGAAAAGGCCTGAGGTTTGGTGCCCAGGGCTTGTCGTTCTTGTTGAGCATATCGTTGAGGGCGTTCTCGAAGATTAGCTTCTTGGGCGTCGCCGTCTCGAAAAGATTTCTCGTGATAGTGCAGTCTGACGCATACCTCTTTATCGCGACTGCCCCGGCCATTTGCCAGAAGCTTCTTATTTGAACTCTCATAGGTCACCTCTCTGATTAAGAATTATCCTCGCAGTTTTCGCAGACGTTTCTCCCTTCCTGGATGGTGCAGCCGCAGCAGTCACAGAAAACTCCTTTGCACCAGCAGGTTGCACAGGCACTGCCTCCGAGACCGAATCCCTCATCTTCGTCCAGGTAATTGTCATCGTAGAAATCTCTTTCGTCTTCCAACATGCTTCGCCTCCTCGAGATTCATAATCACACTTTTCATTGTAGTGGATGTTAACTCTATTGAGCAGTTCGGATATCTTGTTCAGAGTAGATTGTAGTTCCTCGATCCTATTTTTTTCCTCGCAGAAGTTAGTGAATTTGACAAGGATGGTGAAGTCGTCCTGTCGACGGCTGATTTGAATCTGCCCATCGGGAAGTATCTTTCCGTTTTCGAGAGAGTCAAGCAGTTTTTCTTTGAAGTAATCGGCGACGATCCAAGGAGCTCTTGCGCAGTATTTGTAAACAAGTTCTATGAAATCACCTCCTTCCGTTGGCAGTCTTGATGGGTAGTCCAGGATATAT
>DSBT01000038.1 GCA_011045915.1 Mesotoga infera | reverse complement strand
GCCGAACTCAGTGAATATTCCTGTTCGTTCGAAAATCGCGACTGTCAAAGGAGAATGAGCATTTGACTAAAAGAAGTGCATAAACAATAGTCTAACAAGAAGAGGGATTTCGTCTTATCATCTTGGCGATTAGAAGAGGATGCAATACCACTATTGTGGAACGCAGAGTATGTTTTTTCATCACGTTTCGTCTCAGTTGTATGTGATAGCTTTGCGGCGATAGTGTCACTTTCAATCAAGACAAAGCAAGCTGCTCGCATCTTTTCGTTCTCACCACTGAAACGAGACTATCCGTGTCTTTTCAGCTGTCTAATTGAGCTTGGCTTATGGTAAGTTTTCTGACACACAGCCAGCGTTAAAGAGAAGGACGGAATCTTCTACTGATTCCTCCCGATCAGATATTTCGCCCAACGAATTTATACTCTTTCAAGGGATTTTTCGAGCAGCAAAGATCCACATCCTATAAGTCTCAATCTAAGTTCATTTGAAATGATCATCTCATGAATATCCACCAGGTTTTCATATCGAAGATATATATGGATTCGCCAAAGAGCCGACAGTATAATTTGAGTAATCTGGCCCTCTATTTACCTCTGAATATGACACATACTTTGAGGATATGAAGTTTCTGAGGATCACTATTTCGCCATAGAATAGACGGTCTCCCCCGAAAAGTATTCCGAGTATATTGATCCCTGTAGGTTCAATGTATAGATCCCAACTGGAGGTGTCGATGTTTTTGTAAAGACAGAATACTGTTGAAGGAAGCCTGTATTGATCGTCTTTTTTGGTAATTGAGAAGTAGTCACTTAGGTCAGTCGGAGCTAGACATGCTGCGCTTAACTGATTTAAAGACCTGAGCCATACGGAATGTGTTCTGGTTATATCGCCCTGCTGCCATCCCCAGTCATCTCCTTCGGCCTTATCTCCCCTGTTAGTGAGTATTAGCCTGCAACTATATCTACCG
This sequence comes from Mesotoga infera, assembly GCA_011045915.1. Lineage (NCBI taxonomy): Bacteria > Thermotogati > Thermotogota > Thermotogae > Kosmotogales > Kosmotogaceae > Mesotoga > Mesotoga infera. Next base: position 1,365 of record DSBT01000038.1, on the reverse strand, counting down.
GAAGCTTCTCTGTCAGTTCCGTTGACGACAACTGTATCAAAGGGATGGCTTTCCCAGCCGGGAATGAATAGTGTCCATATTCTATCGTAGTAGTAGTGGTCTTCAATCTTCATGTATCTGTTCAGAGGATAGCTCAAAACACCAACATAGTCATGATCAGCAACATTGTGACTTCTTCCGTAAGTCATCTGCCTTTCATTCTCGTTAATACGCATAGAAGGCATGTAAACTGAGATGGCCAGCGACTGCACGTGGCTGTTCTCAGAGTTTATGCTCAGCGCGTAATTCGATTCATCCAGGTACTCCGGCGCGATCAGCTGATCGTTGACAATGTTCTTGTGTGCTCCCTCTAGCAATGTATGAGTGTACGAAGTCTTTGGAACATTGTTGTTTGTACTCCTGGATATGGAATACCTTCCGTCGTTGAGATTCTCAAATACATATCGCCTTATAACAACAACCGGTTCCTGTGACTTTGACTTGTCCTGGTAAGTGAAAGAGAATCTGTTGAGTGTACCTAGGGGGTCAGAACCTTCAATTGCTTCGTCTACTCCCATCAGCTGAATCTGATGGTTATCCAGAGTTAGCTTCACTCCCCCGGAAGGATTGCTGAACGCCGCATAAGCCTTGTCCAGAAAACCAAACGCAAGTTTTATCCCTTGTGAAGTCTCTCCACCTGGCGCGAGTTCCAAGGTCTCTCCGGCATTCCAGAAAAGTCGTACAACAATCCCACTGTCCTTTCCGAGTGCCTTCAAAGCCGCATCGTCTGCTTCGTTATAGAACCAGGTCTTGGCCGGCTTGTTTGAAGGCTCAAACATAAGGCTTTCTCCACCGATGGAATAGGTGACAAAAATCTCCAGCCACTTCGAGAACTCCTTTGCTTCCTCGGCCAAGTATGAGTTGTAATTGTCGTAATGATGTTGTGCCATATTGCTTCCCATGCGGTGTTCATATTCGATAAGCAGATTCAGCGCGTACAGCTGTCGTGTGGTCATGGCTTTGAAGAGGTTAATATATGTGGTCACGTATTCAATGAAGATTTCTGAATCAGGAGAGCATCTTTTGTAGAACCCCTGGCCGTTAACTGTGGGTTCGTCAATATACTTCTTTGACCTCAAGGTATTCAGTGCGTTGGTTACGTACAACTCGAATATTGACTTGTAGCTTGTCTCTTGAGTCCCACCAACGATTACTTTCTTGATATTCAGCATCACCTGATCGAGTTTACTATCTGTGATTTCGGCCATAAGCTCTTGAATGCTTATGTCTGTCGAATGTGTCGCATCGAGAGTCGTTATGTAGATGTATCTATCCTGACAGCTTTCAATAGGAGTGAAGTAATCCTGATCGATTTTTCTTATGTAG
>DSBT01000037.1 GCA_011045915.1 Mesotoga infera | reverse complement strand
TATGGCTCCCGGTGGAATGCTTCCTACAAGAGCTTCCATAGCTGAAAGCGAAGAATTCCTGAACGATCCAAAGGGGATTTATAAGAGCTACGGCGCAGAAAAGATCAAGGCAATCATTTATGGCATGGAGAATATTGAGAAGTTCGGTTACGTTGAAGGAAGGGTCTTCCCAGAAATGGGAAAGATATCCGGAGCTTTCACAATTGGAAATGGAATCGTTATGATGTTCGATAACAACGCAACTCCCGATCAAGTCCTGACTTTCTGGAGAGAGGACATAAGAAAGCTGATAGGAAGATAAGCATCTGACAGAGAAGGCCCCGGAGCCGGGGCCTTCCTTTTTTGGAGGTAGATCTCATGCAGCAAGTTACCTCTTCCATTCTGAGGAAAGAAAACAGCCTGGGTTGGAAACTGGTGTCGCCAACGGTTATTCTCTTGATGATACTCATACTGTATCCCGTTGCTTACAACATATATATTTCATTTTTCGACTACGGTATTACGAGTTCGACGTTTGTGGGCCTGGAGAACTATGTCAGAGTCTTCAAAGATGCTGCATTCTGGAAGTCGTTCTTCATAACCGTTGGGTTCACTCTCATAACAGTCTTTGGGAGCATATTGCTGGGCCTTGGAGTTGCTCTAATGCTGAACAAAGAGTTCAAGGGAAGAGCAATAGTAAGAACAATTATCTTGCTTCCGTACATTACTCCCTTGATCTCGATAGTTTTCTCCTGGAAGTATATCTTTGATCCCAGCTATGGCCCCTTCATGCAGCTTTTTAGTCAGACTCTCAGATGGGTTTCCCCTCAACTCGATCTTCTTAACAACTCAAACAATGCGTTCCTCGTTGCGTCGATCTTCAACATTTGGCGCAACTTCCCCTTCGTCTATTTGATGCTTTTGTCAAGGCTCCAATCGATTCCCGAAGATTACTACGAGGCCGCGGAGATAGATGGAGCAACTTCTTGGCAGAAGTTTACGAATATCACTCTTCCCGAGCTCTTCTTCGTTATGGGAGCAGTAGCTCTTATGAGAGGAATCTGGAACTTCTACAAGTTTGATGAGGTGTATTTGATCAGCAAAAGAGCCGGTACTCTTCCGATATTCATATATGAAAGGGTAATAGGCACAACTTCTCCTGAGTATGGAGTTGCGGCTGCAATTGCAACAATTCTCATGGTTGTCATGCTGGGATTGATAACTGCATACGTCAAGAAGGTGTTGAAATGGTAAAGAAGAAGACACCTTTCAAAAGAATGATGTTTGTTCTTGGAATTCTCACAATCTGTTTCTTTATTCTTATTCCCTTTTATTTCATGGTTCACGTATCTCTTAAAGCAGACTACGATCCAAATAAGTTAACATTTTCCGATTTCACGATAAGGAACTATCTGGAGATATTTGGTCTCATTCAGAGCAGCGAAACGGAGTTTTTCGGCGACGAGATAATACGAGCGAATCTGGAACCTGTATTGAAGAGGATAGATGAGTTGGAGAAGAGAACAGCCTCGCTTGACGCATATACCCAGTATGTTCATGACGTTCAGCTGAAGGCTAAGGAGAAAGAACTGAGGGACATCGTAGATCTCGTAATTGACTTTAGCGGACTTGAGGTCGAAAATAAGGAAGAGTTTATTGAAAATTCCCTGATTCCGGGCACAGCAGAGGCCAAGACGATTGAAGAGAATATGGAATCAATTTTCAGCGCAAACGATTTGAAGCGATTTACAGATTTGCGAGCTGAGATTGAAAACGCTCTTACAGAGGAATCGCTGATTTCCGGTTTCGAAAATGCAAAGGCCCAGCTGAAATCCTACGAAGATCAAAAGACGAAAATTCTCGAAGAAAGGGCAAGCGAATTTCCCTTCTTGAAATATTTGAGAAACTCTCTGATTTTTGCGGGAACTTCCGCCTTGATAAGTCTCTTCGTTGCGATTCTGGGCGCTTACGCCTTTTCGAGACTTAGATTCAAGGGAAGAGGACCAGTCCAGCGATCAGTTCTTTTCGTGTATCTGTTCGGCGGCACTGTAATAATGGTCCCGCTTTATCAGATGGCTGTGAAACTTGGAATTCTTTCCTCTCCTCTGGGGACGGGTATGTATTTGATTATGGTCTATGTGATTCAGACTCTTCCTGTCTCCCTTTACATGCTGGGAAATTACTTCAGAACAATACCATTTTCGATTGAGGAAGCCGCAATTATTGATGGGTGTTCCAGAGTACAGGCGATCTTCAAGATTGTTATTCCGCTCTCTCTTCCAGCAATTGTCACAGTATATATCTATGCATTTATGATTGGATGGAATGAATACTTGTTTGCATCTGCCTTCCTTGGTCTAAAATCCTACAAGGATCTCTTCACTCTTCCTATTGGATTGAACGCGTTCTCCGGTTCGGCTCATGCAGTATGGGGAAGGTTGATGGCGGCTTCAGTAGTCTCGGCGATACCAATCATAATTATCTTCAGCCTCATGCAGAAGTACCTGACAAGTGGATTCACTGCCGGAGGCGTAAAAGAATAGGAGGTTGAAGCATGCCTGGACTGAATCAGAAATCATATGACATAGTAATCGGAATACCTAGTTTTAACAACTCGAGTACTATCAAATACGTAGTCGAGACAGCAGCAAAAGGTCTCGGTAAGTTTTTCCCATCATTGAGAGGCTGTATCGTCAATTCAGACGGAGGATCGACAGACAATACTGAAGAGGTTTTTTATTCAGCTTCCAGTGATGGAGCAGATCTGCTTTCTTTCAGATACCGGGGGATCTCCGGAAAGGGAAGCGCAATGAGATCGATAATGGAGAAAGCCCTCACTCTCGACGCTCAGGCAGTGGTATTTCTCGACTCGGATTTAAGAAGTGTAGAACCTTTTTGGATAGATAGACTTGCCCGTCCGATCTTCGAAAAGAACGCAGCGTACGTTACCCCCTACTATATTCGACACAAGTATGACGGAACGATAACCAACAGCATATGCTACCCTCTAACTACGGCACTTTATGGAAAGAAGGTAAGACAACCTATTGGGGGAGATTTCGGTGTAGGCAGAGAGATGCTTGACTATTACATCTCCGTATCTGAGGAGACGTGGAAGTCCGACGTTTCCAAATTTGGAATTGATATCTGGATGACCACTTCTGCCATTAATGAGGCAAGAGGAAGAATATACCAGGCTGCTTTAGGTACGAAAATTCATGACGTGAAGGATCCAGGCAAGCAGCTTGGAAATAT
>DSBT01000036.1 GCA_011045915.1 Mesotoga infera | reverse complement strand
TATGGCTCCCGGTGGAATGCTTCCTACAAGAGCTTCCATAGCTGAAAGCGAAGAATTCCTGAACGATCCAAAGGGGATTTATAAGAGCTACGGCGCAGAAAAGATCAAGGCAATCATTTATGGTATGGAGAACATTGAGAAGTTCGGTTATGTAGAAGGAAGAGTCTTCCCCGAAATGGGAAAGATATCCGGAGCCTTCACTATAGGTAATGGCATAGTCATGATGTTCGATAACAACGCAACCCCAGATCAGGTTCTAACCTTCTGGAGAGAGGACATTAGAAAGCTTATAGGAAGATAAACGCCTGACATCGAAGGCCCCGGAGCCGGGGCCTTCCTTTTTTGGAGGTAGATCTTATGCAGCAAGCAGCCTCTTCCATATTGAAGAAGGAAAATAGTTTAGGTTGGAAACTTGTTTCGCCAACAGTAATCCTACTGATGATATTGATAATCTATCCGGTGGCGTATAACATATACATTTCGTTTTTCGACTACGGGATTACTAGTTCAACGTTCGTAGGATTAGAAAACTATATCCGAGTTTTCAAAGACGCCGCTTTCTGGAAGTCCTTCTTCATAACTGTTGGTTTCACTCTGATGACAGTTATTGGAAGCATATTGTTGGGTCTCGGAGTAGCGCTGATGATGAACAAGGAGTTCAAGGGGAGGGCGATAGTTAGGACGATCATTCTGCTTCCATACATTACCCCACTTATCTCGATAGTCTTTTCATGGAAGTACATATTTGATCCAAGCTACGGGCCTTTTATGCAGTTATTCAGTCAAAGTCTCGGATGGGTCTCTCCGCAACTTGATCTCCTAAACAACTCGAACAATGCATTCTTTGTGGCATCGATATTCAACATTTGGCGGAACTTCCCTTTTGTTTACCTGATGCTGCTTTCAAGACTTCAATCTATTCCCGATGAGTACTACGAGGCTGCAGAAATCGATGGAGCAACATCATGGAGTAAGTTCACGAATATCACTCTACCGGAGATCTATTTCGTCATGGGTGCTGTCGCTCTCATGAGGGGTATCTGGAATTTCTATAAGTTTGACGAGGTCTATCTGATCAGCAAGAGAGCTGGCACTCTGCCTATCTTTATTTATGAAAGGGTTATCGGTACAACTTCGCCGGAGTACGGAGTGGCCGCGGCAATTGCAACAATCCTTATGGTAATTATGCTTGGGCTGATAACTGCATACGTGAAGAAGGTGTTGAAATGGTAAGGAAGAAGACACCTTTCAGAAGAGTCATGTTTGCATTGGGGATCTCTTTAATCTGTTTCTTCATACTCATTCCGTTTTATTTCATGGTTCATGTATCTCTTAAGGCAGACTACGACCCGAACAAAATGACATTCTCAGATTTCACAATCAGAAACTATCTGGAGATATTTGGGCTTATTCAAAGTAGTGAGACAGAGTTTTTCGGCGATGAGATAATTAGGGCAAATCTTGAACCTGTATTGAAGAGGATAGATGAGTTGGAAGAGAGAACGGCCTCAATTGAAGTGTATACGCGGTATGTTCATGATGTACAGCTCAAGGCCAAGGAAAAAGAACTGAGAGATATCGTTGATCTTGTGATCGACTTCAGTGGAATTGATGTAACAGACAGGGAAGAGTTTATTGAAAACTCGCTCGTTCCAGGTACAGAGGAGGCTTCAATAATCGAGGAAAACATGAAAACCATATTCAGTGCAAATGATGTGAAACGGTTCACGGATTTGAGAGCCGAGGTTGACAACGCTCTCTCCGAGGAAGCGCTTGCTGCCGGTTTCGAAAAGGCAAAGGCTCAACTGAAATTATTCGAAGCGCAGAAGACAGAAATATTGGAAGAGAGAGCTAGTGAATTTCCCTTCATGAAATACCTTAGAAACTCGCTGATATTCGCAGGGATTTCCGCTTTGATAAGCCTCTTCGTAGCGATTTTAGGAGCATATGCATTCTCAAGGTTGAGATTCAAGGGTAGGGGACTTGTTCAGCGTTCGGTTCTTTTCGTGTATCTGTTCGGTGGTACCGTAATAATGGTTCCGCTTTATCAGATGGCGGTGAAACTTGGAATCCTTTCTACTCCATTTGGTACCGGAGTTTATCTGATCATGGTCTATGTTATTCAGACACTTCCGGTTTCTCTTTATATGTTGGGAAACTATTTCCGGACAATTCCGTTTTCAATAGAAGAAGCGGCGATTATCGATGGCTGTTCCAGAGTGCAGGCGATCTTCAAGATTGTTATTCCGCTCTCTCTTCCAGCAATTGTCACAGTATATATCTATGCCTTTATGATTGGATGGAACGAATACTTGTTTGCATCTGCCTTCCTTGGCCTAAAATCCTATAAGGATCTCTTCACTCTTCCAATTGGGTTGAATGCGTTTTCCGGTTCGGCTCATGCAGTATGGGGAAGGCTGATGGCGGCTTCAGTAGTTTCGGCAATCCCAATCATAGTCATCTTCAGTCTCATGCAGAAGCACCTGACAAGCGGATTCACTGCCGGAGGTGTCAAAGAATAGGAGGTGGAAACATGCCTGGACTGAATCAGAAATCATATGACATAGTAATCGGAATACCTAGTTTTAACAACTCGAATACTATCAAATACGTAGTCGAGACGGCAGCAAAAGGTCTCAGTAAGTTTTTCCCATCGTTGAGAGGCTGTATCATCAATTCAGACGGAGGATCGACGGACAATACTGAAGAGGTTTTCTATTCAGCTTCCAGTGATGGAATAGATCTGCTTTCTTTCAGATACCGGGGGATCTCCGGAAAGGGAAGCGCAATGAGATCGATAATGGAGAAAGCCCTCACTCTCGATGCTCAGGCAGTGGTATTTCTCGACTCGGATTTAAGAAGTGTAGAACCTTTTTGGATAGATAGACTTGCGCGTCCGATCTTTGAAAAGAACGCAGCGTACGTTACCCCTTACTATATTCGACACAAGTATGACGGAACGATAACCAACAGCATATGCTACCCTCTAACAACGGCCCTTTATGGAAAGAAGGTAAGACAACCTATTGGAGGAGATTTCGGTGTAGGCAGAGAGATGCTTGACTATTACATTTCCGTATCTGAGGAGACATGGAAGTCCGACGTTTCCAGATTTGGAATTGATATCTGGATGACCACTTCTGCCATTAATGAGGCAAGAGGAAGAATATACCAGGCTGCTTTAGGTACGAAAATTCATGACGTGAAGGATCCAGGCAAGCAGCTTGGAAATAT
>DSBT01000035.1 GCA_011045915.1 Mesotoga infera | reverse complement strand
TTCTGAGCAATTTCGAGGGTGTTCCTGGTCAAAATCCACATATTGTGAGTCAACTACTACTCTCTTGAATATGACGACCTCTTTAACAGGAAGAAGGTAGTAGTTTTTCAGGAAGCCCTAACTTATTGACAGTTTCATTATACCTTAACCAAAACGCGCCACACAAATGCGATAATTGTCATTCAAAGTAAATAACAAGGCATTTGGTGGTGCTTTGGTAAGAAAACAAGGTTTAATCGACCCATTTTGTCTAGCTAGACTGTTGTCAAAGGATGCAAACCACAAATCGGGACAGACGTTTTTAGAGCACAACCGTCAAGAAGAACTGCTGAATATTTACAATGAAGAGGCTGTTTTAGAAATCTTACCACAGAGCATTTCACAGTAATAGAGTTTGTTATGGACAATCTAGTTCCTTCTTTTTATCTATAGGAGGGCGTTGTAGGTTCTTGTTTTGTAAATGGACAAGAATGGAAACACTAAATCTTCAGTAAAGTGATAGAACTTTTACGACTCCCATTTCTTAGTGAAACCTTCCAATCAAAGAATCTCTTTACTAGTAGAGTCTTCGTGGATACTCAATTTCCTCTCCAAAAAAAGGTACGCAGAGAGGCGGCACCTATTAGGAGCTGATTTGTTGGCTCTTAATAGATTCATTATTGCAACGAGTGTTCAGTAATTGTGAAGAGTGACTTGCCTCCGTAGATGATCTACACCATCAGGAAGTGGTGTTGACAGCACAGATCCTTCGTCACTATTGGGCCTGAACTGCTTCTGAAGGGATTAATTGGTGAATACCAGGAAATACATGGAGTCTGAGGAGAGTGAAGGGAGATGTTCGCGATCAATTTCAGCCCGTTCAGATGGAAGTGGACCGGATCAAGTAAAGAGTGATACGAAGAAACCAAAACGGAGGTTGTGAATCTTCCGAGCTACCGTAATACTTAAGACGTTCAAATGGGCCCGTGCTTTTGTAAGTGGGCTATTCGCTTCGAATTTGCTTCGCTGGAGTGATTTTGGGTAGATTGCTCTCGATACTGGTTAGGCTTCAGAAGGCGCAGTTAAAGTTGAAGAACCACTCGGGTGTGAATTCATCTCAAGATAGTCTGCCACACCATGAAATGAACCTTATGAACTGTGGAAAGCCTTTGTCGTCAAACCTTTGTTGACCGATCGGAGATTTTGCCGACGAATCGATAGGGGGTATGAGAGTGTCAAGACTTCTTTCGCTCACCAGGTGGGCCTTCTTGTGCGCGTTAGTTCTTGGATTTCCTGCAGTGGTTGCCGCACTGACTGGTGCAGGACAGGTCTATCGGTGGAATCAACTGGAAATAGACGGCCCTTCTGCTCGCCATAGTCACGCGACGGCCTACGGTGTGCAGCGGGATGTTTTGGTTCTCTTTGGAGGACTCTTCGGCGGAAACTCGCGAGACTCGATACTTCTCGGCGACACCTGGGAATGGAACGACTCCGAGTGGTCCTTGGTTGCCGAGACAGGTCCCAGTCCGCGGATGGGACATGCAATGTTTTACGATAGCAGACGAGGAGCGGTAATCCTCTTTGGAGGAAACGACGGTGCCCCCCTGAATGATACATGGGAGTGGGACGGCCGGGAATGGAAACTCCTTTCCACATTCGGTCCCGGCCCTCGATCAAGGCATGCGATGGCCTACGATTCCGACCGTGGAGTGGCGGTAGTCTTTGGAGGCATTCCGAGAGAACCAGCCGATACATGGGAGTGGGACGGCAACTCCTGGAAAATGGTAGATGTTTCCGGGCCTGAAGGTCGATCCAGGGCGGGGATGGTCTATGATGCCTCGAAGAAGCTGATTGTGCTCTTTGGAGGCCGTCTTTCCAACGGGGAAATGCTCGGTGACACGTGGACCTGGGATGGCAGTGAATGGATTCAAGTCGCCAGTGACGACCTCTTTGCTCGCTCAAGACACTCGATGATATATGACAGCGCGAGTGACCTTATCATCGTTCACGGCGTTTCATTCGGGGGCAGGAATGAGATGATCGAATGGGACGGAACTCACTGGAACCCTATAGGCCATTCGCTGCCAAGGAACGTTATGGAAGCCTTGCTGCCACCGAGGCGTGTATACTACGCTATGGCGTATATCGAGAGTAGTGGGACGGTACTGCTGTTCGGAGGCTGGGACGGCAGCACTTCGCTCTCGGATAAATGGGAGTTGATCATAGAATGACGGCTTCCAGGAAAGTGAAAGAACATCAATAGAGAAATGTTGACACTTGCAATCGATCTGTCGTTTTTATAAGCCGATACTGAGCTTTGTGAACGACGAGCTCTCTTTCTCTCCCTTCGACAAAGGCAATCGTTATCGCAGTCGCCGCTAGCGATTGTATCTCTTGAGGAATTCTATCGCCGCTTCTTCATCCAGAGGTCTGCTGATCAGATACCCCTGAATTTTGTCGCATCCCCATCTCTTCAGATACTCTCTTTGCTTTTCGTGCTCTACCCCTTCTGCTATGGCGCAGTGCCCGAGCTTATGAGCCATCGAAATTATGTCGCTTGTAATAGTATCCTCGGCTCTGAGGTACATCAGTCTGTCTATGAAGGATCTGTCTATCTTCAGGCAGTTCACGTTCAGATCTCTTTCTCTGGCAAGGGATGAGTAGCCCGTCCCGAAGTCGTCTATCGCTATATGGATCCCGGAATTACTCAGCTCACCAAGAATACGGTTTATTTCCTCATTGTTTGATGCGACAACCGACTCCGTGATCTCTATGCAGACATTCTCTGGCCGAACTTCAGTATTTCCTATCATCTTTAACAGGCTGATTGTGAAGTCATCTCTCAGAAGCTGTATCGCAGATATGTTGATTGAAACACCGATCGAAGTGTGGCCGATGGTCTTTAGCCTTTTCAGGAAACGAAGCGCTTGAAGGATAATGCTTCTTCCAATCGGTACAATCAGCTTCGTCTTCTCGGCCACGGGAATAAACTCCAAAGGATGCACAAGGCCGAGCGCGTCTATTTGAAGTCTAGCAAGAGCCTCAAAGCTGCAAATCGTGTCGTCTCTTAGATCTATGATCGGCTGATAGTGAAGAAACAGCCCGCCGTAGCTTTCATCGGCTTCAACCTCGGCAAGCGCGTGTGTTATTTCCTGCTCGCGGACTATCTGACTTTCAATCGCTGCATCATAGAAGCATATACCTATCTCCGTGTTTTCGACATCTATCGCTCTCTCCGAAGTCAATAGAAGTTTCTTCAATAGCTCGTCCACATCACGCTCATTATCTTCGTTTATTTCTACAATCGCAATTCCGCCACCAATTCTTTCAGCCGAAAGGATAGGTTCCAGAGTTCCCTCAATCGCCTCGCAAAATCCTGCCAGTTCGCTTCTATCACCGTAGCCCTTTATGTAGAATGCGAATCGATTCTCGTACGTGTTAAAAAGCATCCGTTCTTCAGTAACATATCTGCCAAGCGAGTCGGCTATATTCCTTATTAATTCCTGTGTGTAGTGAAATCCGTAGGTCGTTGTCAGAGCCTGAATTGAACTCAGATTAATACCCACAATAGCCCTTTTCCCTGCGGCACGTTTGTTTGCATCGCTCTCCAGGAGGTTTTCCAGGTAAGTGCGGTTATACAGCCCGGTCCATCTATCGTGTTCATTGCTGTACCTGAGATCGTCCTCGATCTTCTTTCTGACTGAAATGTCGATTATTATCCCCTCAAGAGCCTCTATCGCTCCCTGTTCATCGAATATGCCTTCTCCCATCTCCAGAACCCATTTGCGCCTTCCATCCGCAGTAACGATCGGGTACTCTTGCCTAAATGGTTCCCTATTTCTAAGCGCCTTTTCCCATTTTTCCCATAGAAACTTACGGTATTCAGGCGCGATCAAATCGTTGAAAGAGAGGTCCCGATTGTTCATGAGACTTGCGGGCGAATAACCTGTCAGCTCAAGACACCCCAATGAGACGTACTGCATCGTCCATTCCCGATCGTAATTGCACCTGTACGCCATCCCGGGAATATGAGACAGAAGAACCGATTTGCTGCGCTCGCTTTCTATTAGATCGGCTTCTATCGCCTTTCTTCTGGTGATATCCTTAAGAAGAGCTATATGGCTAGAAGATCTTTCTCCCGGCAGACTTAGGGAAGCCACTTTCATCTCGACCCATACGATCGAACCATCCGGCCTGATATATCTCTTTTCCATTGAATAGTTTTCAACTTCGCCTGATCTGAGCTTTTCGTAGTAATCCAGGTCCTTCTCCAGATCATCGGGATGTGTGATCTTTGCCCAACCAAGACTTATGAGCTCTTCTCTTGTCCTGCCGGTGATTCTTTCTACCATTGAATTGATCTGTGTATCTAGGTCTCCTATATCATTTGAGGGGTCACTGCCGTAAGAAATCGCGATGCCTATAGGTGCCTGGTCGAAGATAGTATCGAAAGTCACCCTCTGTTCTTGCAGCTTCTGTTCGATCAGCCGCTGTTTTCTTAGCAGTTCAAGATGAACATTGACTCTGACCTTCACAGCATCAAAACTAATCGGCTTTCTTATGTAATCAACGGCGCCGAGACTCAGACCTTTGATTTCGTTGTCCAGCTCATCGTGGTTTGTCAGTATTATCGTACTCAGCCCCTTGTATCTGTCTTCTGACTTCAGGACTTCAAGCACTTCGAATCCGTTCATTCCGGGCATATTCAGGTCAAGTATTATCAGGGAAATATCATCGTTCTCGTCTATCTTCTTAATAGCCTCTAAACCATCGCAAGCGGTAAGGACATCGTACTCGCTCAACATCCGTCCGATAAGAACTCTGTCTGCAGCTGAATCGTCGACAACCAGGATCTTCTCCCTCATAGATCATCCCCCCAAAACAACAGACTAAATGCAGAAGAACAAAAAGGAGGCTTCATATCTGCCTCCCGCACTGCGCGTTTACTGAACGGCAATAATCCAACTGAACAAACAGGAAAATACATTATGAGTGGCAAGCACAAGCCCCCAGCTGCTTCCGGCAGCAAACAGATTAATCACGGGGCGGTCTATCCTCACCTCTGGAAGCCCGGCAGAAAGAGGCAAAGCTTCTGCATCGCGAAGAAGATCCTCCAGGCCGATCATCCTGGCAAATCGGCCGCTCTTGAATTGCGCTCCTAATTCATCTAACTCGTTCGCTTGCATATGTTTCTCCTAATGTTGGTGATACTCTTCGGGTGCAATTGACAGTATTTGAATAATAGCATATGCTCTTTGCCCTGCAATGCTTCCTCACGACAATCTGCAAGCATCTGCCTCACGCAGCAAGAGAGCATCCTACAAATGAGTCCACTCTTGCGTGCCTCCCGTCAATAAAGGCTTCGTTCACTCAACTCCTCAATGGGATGAATCGACAAATGGGTCCGACCTCGTTTAGCAAAGTCAATGCAATGAAAAAGCGGGCCTGTCACGAATAGAGCTTAATTGTGTGTCTTCACAAGATAGTACAATTCATTCTTCTTAATCGAAAGATAATGATTTGCTCTCAGAATTAACTGGTGAAACATTCCTTATTGGTATAATCACTTCGTCTTATAGATTCTACTAGTAGAGATTCTTCTTCACCTTATTAGCGTGTCTGATATTCACCCTGGAAATTTATTGTATAGGTC
>DSBT01000034.1 GCA_011045915.1 Mesotoga infera | reverse complement strand
GAAGAGCTTGGGGAGACTCTTGAACAATTCGTGAACTCTTTTCCCGTATATCCACAGTTGTTGAAGAATGTCCCCGTCTCGGACAAAAAGGGTGTAATGGAAGACAGAAAGCTCAAAGATAGGCTTGAAGAGCTCAAGAAAAGAGAGGATTTGCGTGTTGTTCTAAGACCTTCTGGGACCGAACCCTTTGTAAGAGTAATGGTCGAAGGAACAGAATCGTCGCAGGTCGAAAGTATCTGCCAGGAGTTGGTTGAACTGGTTGAGGAGTGCAGTAATGGATAGGTATATATATGTTAAAGGTGCCAGGGTTCACAATCTGAAGAACGTAAGCGTTGCAATCCCAAAGAACTCGCTGACAATCATAACTGGTCTTTCGGGTTCGGGGAAATCCTCCCTTGCTCTCGACACAATTTATGCCGAAGGCCAGAGGAGATACCTTGAATCACTCTCCACTTATGCCAGACAGTTTCTGGGAGAGATGAAGAAGCCCGATGTCGAGAACATTGAGGGTCTTTCTCCGGCAATAGCCATAGAGCAAAAGACAGTAAGTCACAATCCGAGATCGACGGTAGGAACGGTTACGGAGATTCACGATTACTTCAGAGTCCTTTTCGCAAGAGTAGGTGTCCCTCATTGTCCTTCATGCGGCCGAGAGGTTCAGAAGCAGAGTCTGGATGAGATAGTCGAAGGAATCTTCAAGGAGTATGGCGAAGAGGAAAGAATTGCGATCTACGCGCCGATCGCCACTGGAAAGAAGGGCGAATTTAAAAAAGAACTCGAAGCGCTGAGAAAGAAGGGCTTTGTGAGAGTTGAAATCGACGGAGAGACATACGATCTCGAGGAGGAACTGAAACTTGACAAGAACAAGAGACATTCGATAAACCTCGTGGTCGATAGATTGAGAGCAGATTCAGACAACTCGTCAAGGCTTGCAGACAGTATTGAGATGGCCCTCCATGAAGGAGATGGTTTTGTAGAAGTCGGTCTGGTTGATTCTCAAGAGAGAAAGATCTACAGTGAGAACTTTGCCTGCCCTGACTGCGGAATTAGCCTTCCGGAAATATCTCCAAAGATCTTTTCCTTCAATAATCCCTTTGGCGCCTGTCCCAAGTGCCACGGATTAGGTTACACGATGGAGTTTTCAAAGGATCTTGTTGTCGATGAGAATCTAAGCGTCGTTAAGGGCGCTATAAAGACAATGTCCAGCAATAGGGACAGCTTCAATCTGAAGATGGTTTTTCGAGTAATCGAGTCTCTCGGGGAAGATCCGGAAAAGACTTTCAAGGACCTTCGAGAAGACGTTAAGGATGCACTTCTCTTTGGCACTAATAGAGATATCTCGATGAAATACCAGTCTGACCGACTCACTTACGAGCTGAAACGTCCGTATGAAGGAATTATAAACAATCTCAACAGGAGATATCAGGAGACGCAGTCCGAAGACATGCGCTACTGGATGGAAAGCAACTTCATGGTTCAGCAAGGCTGCACACAGTGCAATGGCCAGAGACTGAGACCCGAGGCTCTTGCAGTTACCCTTGGAGGACTGAACATTGCTCAAATATCTGAACTGACGATTCAAGAGATTTACGACTTCATGAGAGAGATACGATTCAGCGATTATCAGCGTGAGATCGTTGGAGAACTTCTCAGTGAGATTGAAAAGCGACTGAAGTTCTTGGTGGATGTCGGGCTTGATTACATCACACTGTCCCGATACGCTATGACTCTTTCAGGAGGGGAGTCACAAAGAATTAGGCTTGCAACGCAAATTGGTTCGGGCCTTACCGGAGTTACTTATGTCCTCGACGAGCCGACCATTGGATTGCACTCAAGAGACAATGACAGGCTTATAAAGACTCTCAAGAATCTCAGAGACCTGGGTAACACGGTTATAGTTGTGGAACACGATGAAGAAGTAATAAGGAGTTCTGACTACATAGTCGATGTGGGGCCGGGTGCCGGCGTGCATGGAGGAGAGGTCGTTTACCAGGGAACAACACAGTCGCTTCTAGACGCACCTCCGGAACGATCGCTTACTGGAAAGTATCTCAACGGAGAGATGTCGGTTCCGAGATTCGAAGTTACCAATAATTCCAACGGCAAGTCGTTGATCGTGAAGGGAGCGAGAAAGAACAACCTGAAGAATATTGACGTGTCGTTTCCTCTAGGCAAATTCATTACCGTTACAGGCGTCTCTGGAAGCGGGAAGAGTTCTCTAGTGATGGACACCATATACCCAGCATTGAAGACAATGCTTGGAGGGCAGAATTCGACTGCGGACAAGTTTTCTGATCTATTGGGTTGGGAGGAGATCGACAACGTGATTGTGATCGATCAGAATCCGATTGGTCGAACTCCAAGATCCAACCCCGCCACATACACGGGACTGTTCAACCACGTGCGCGACCTCTTCGCGAAGACACAGGAGGCGCGAGCGCGCGGCTACAACAAGGGGCGTTTCTCCTTCAACGTGAAGGGCGGCAGATGCGAGGCCTGCCAGGGCCACGGTCTCATAAAGATCGAGATGCAGTTTCTCCCAGACGTCTATGTTGAGTGTGACGTCTGCAAAGGCAGACGCTATAACAAAGAGACGCTGGAGATACGATACCGCGGCAAAACCATCTCCGATGTCCTAAACATGACCGTCGAGGAGGCTTCTGGCTTTTTTGAACGCATTCCGATGTTGAACAGAATACTTGTCCTCCTAAACGATGTCGGTCTCGGCTATATCCGCCTCGGTCAGCCGGCTACGACGCTTTCGGGAGGAGAGGCTCAAAGAATAAAGCTCGCCTCGGAGCTGAAGAAAACATCAACAGGAAGAACCTTCTACATCCTCGATGAACCAACAACCGGATTGCATTTCGACGATGTTGCAAAACTCGTGCGTGTCTTGAAGCGGCTGGTCGAAATGGGTAACACAGTGGTCGTTGTCGAGCATAATATGGACGTAGTGAAAAACGCCGACCACATAATCGATCTCGGACCCGAAGGCGGAGCAAACGGCGGCGAAATCGTTATTTCCGGAACGCCCGATGAAGTAGCAGAATTTCGCCACAGCCATACGGGATACTATCTCAAGAAGCAACTTTCGCAGCTAAGAACCGTTTAGACGCAAGGCTGCCTTCGGCAGGAGGCCTTCTCAGGTTAACCGTCAACAGTCCACCGTCCTCCGAATCGGAAATTCTGGCGAAGATTGTTCAGGGAGGCAATGCCCACTTCGTCTGGGAAGCT
>DSBT01000033.1 GCA_011045915.1 Mesotoga infera | reverse complement strand
GGTCCGGCAACAGCCAGCAGCTGGAGTACCGAATCATCCGCAAAGACGGCACTATTAGATGGGTAAGCGAATTCTCAAGACCAAGTTACTCAGGCGGAGCTTCCGGCATCAAGAGCATTTGCGGTGCGATCAGAGACATAACAGATGAAAAACTGGCGAAAGATGAACTGGAAAAGACGAAAGAAAAAGTGTCCAAACTCCACGATGTTGCCCTGAAGATGGAGAAATCAAATGAAGAAGACACGATATATCACTCGATAATTGACGCTTCAGTCAACATATTCGGTATGGATAAGTTTGGTCTGTATCTATACTACAATCAGGAACTGGTTACTCTAGAAACCGAAGGAGAGATTTCATCCCTCCAGGGCTACCTTTTTAGGAGCGGAATCTTGAGAGACTCGATAGAGAGCGGGACCTCAACGTTCATAGATGCCGCTTCGCTTCACAAGGTAGTTCAAGATTGCAGCGTATCTATTTCCATTGTTCCGATGAAGAGTATAGGTGCCTTCGTGTCGTACCATGAGTCGCCGATGAAACAGGAAGAAGTGAAGCTTGTCGAAACACTGATGGCTCATGCAAGCGAAGCGATTTTCAGAATAAGGTCAGACAGAGAGATTCACTATGTAACCTTCCATGACCCCCTGACTTCTCTCTACAATAGATCTTTCTTCGAGGAAGAAGTGGAGAGGCTGAACGTGAGACGCCAAATGCCAATAAGCATCGTTATGGGAGACGTCAATGGATTGAAGATTGTCAATGACGCTTTCGGTCATCTGGAAGGTGACAGGTTGCTGAAAGCCGTTTCCGAATGCTTGAGGTCCTCTCTCAGATCTGACGATATAATTGCTCGATGGGGAGGCGACGAATTCATAATGCTTCTTCCCCAAACCAACACTCAGTCGGCGGAATCTCTTGTTAGCAGAATAAAGAAGGCCCTGACACAAATAGCGGGGTTCGATCTGCCCATAAGCGTTTCATTCGGGATCGGAACAAAATCCGACATCGATCAGGATTTTCGAGAGACTCTTGTTTCTGCCGAAGAGAAAATGTACAGAGACAAGCTTCTTAACAACATATCCATGAGAAGCAGAACGGTCGAGGTGCTTGAGAAGAGTCTGCTTAACAAGAGTTATGAGACGGAAGAACATACGGAAAGGATCAAGACTCTCAGCAGGGATTTTGGGAAGTTCATCGGATTGTCTGAAGCCGAACTTGATAATCTTCTGCTCCTTGGCGCCCTGCACGATATTGGAAAGATTGCAGTTCCAGAGGAAATACTAACCAAGGCCGGCAGTCTAACCTCTGAAGAGTGGAAGAAAATCAAGTCTCATCCCGAAGCAGGATTTAGAATTGCCCTATCTTCGCCCGAGCTGGTGGGAATTGCGGATGAGATCTTAAGTCATCACGAGTGGTGGGACGGCTCAGGGTATCCCAGAGGACTGGTTGGCGAATCAATTCCACTTCTGGCAAGAATCATGTCAATAATAGATGCTTACGATGTCATGACAAGCGGGAGGCCGTACAAACACCCGGTATCCTCTGAAGAGGCAATAGAAGAGCTGCGCAGATGTTCTGAGAAGCAGTTCGATCCAGGGCTGGTTGATTCCTTTGTCGATTTTTTGGGCGTATGACACTTTTCGTTCATGCTTTCTGTTCTCTGACAAGACTTCTTAGGAAGAACCGGTTCTGGGGCAAGGGGTCTAAGATCTGGTTAGATAATTGTAGGCCGTTCTTGGGAGAGCAGCTGTTTGCTCCGATGCAGCGCTCCCAGGTTCTTCGTTATTGGTCCAAGATTCCCTAACGCTTAAGCAAGCGCCGCCCCTTGTCCTACGTCTCAAATCATTAACCCGTCTTCCGGGAATAGCAGCTGCAAGTTGTCAAAGATCCGCTGATCACTGGAAGATCCCCTTTTTGCTGAACTGCTTTGGTCCGTCGCGAAGGCAAGCGACCTGGATCTACATCTATTTCCGATAAAGGAGGACGGACAACGGAGTACCAGTCCCTTTGCTCTTCCCGACTCGAAATGCCTAACCACTAAGTAGGCTGTTCACTTTGTATAGTAATCGGCTAGGAAGAAGTTGAAAGCCCTTTCTGAGGCTCGCAGTCATTCAGTAGGTTTAGTACTTTCCAGAAGGCGCAATTTTCTTCTTGCCTCTTTGATCCCCAGTTTCTTCAGAATGTACTTGCCAAGAGCATATTCAAATGGAAACCAGGAAACGTGTCCTATCGGCACAATATATCTCTTCGGTCGGCCGAAAGCCTCCCACAACTGCTTTCTCGTCTGTACTGGAAGGGCCTTGTCAAAAAGCGCCTCGATCATGGTCACCTTTTTGCTGTCGTTGAACCGAGCATATGCAATAGGATCGATTTTGAACAGGGGATGAAGATCGGATTCCAGTAGCTCGGAAGCGTTTTTCATTTTCCTAACTGCCTGAGAGTCTTCTTTGAATCTCGCGTTGAGTCTCTTCTCATCGTTCAGATACCCTTCTTCACCAGAACCGCTTCGAAGTGACAGGCGGATTGATTTCAGCACTGGGGACTGCCAAATTATCTTGGCGATGTTGCCTCCAACGGTCATCAGAATCAAGTCGTTTATTCTTTTGTCAATAGCGCTGACTATTGTGGAGACCATGCCTCCGAGGCAATAGCCGAAAAGGCAGTTGTTCTCCCACCAGATGTTCTCTTGCTGGAGTAAATCGATAGTCGTCATGGTATCTACGACTGCCTGTTCCCAGAATACGGTCAGCCTTCTTAAATCCGGCGAGAAAAAGTCCTTTCCGCTAGTAGAACCACTTGCCGTTCTCGTATAGTTTCCCGGAAGAATCATCACAGAGGCTTGCAGGCCTGCGCTTGCCAAATGGCTTCCCATCCAGAAAAGGAATGGGATATTGACTGTGCCCAGGCCGTGAAGTATCAGTATCGAGCCGACAGCGCGTTCTCTTGGGGAAAAATGATATATCTCGACATCCTCGGTTCCCTTAATGCAGTTCTTGTACAGAGAAGGATACTTTATGATAGAGCAACGATAGTGTTTGCCTTTGAATATATAACCACTGGAAAACTCTATCTTCTTCTTCTCATAAGAGAAATCGGGATTCATCCGGCGCTCCTCATTTTTCTCGTGCTCAAAGCACTGCTCCCTGCCTCGTCTGAGATAATCACTGCGGCCTTAGATCTATTCACGATATCCTGAAGAACAGTCGAAAGAGCGTTTACCGAAACCGGGTCTAACCCTAACAGTGGTCTTACGAAAACAAATAGATCACAGGCATCGAACCTCAACTGTGAAAGCTTTTTGTCTTCCTCAGACACAAGGCCGGAGAACCCAGGGATTCTTTCAAGTCCTGCAAGAAAACTCTTGACTGAAACAACGCTTTCCTTATTCAGAATAGAGCTTTTCTTGAGTGCCTTGGATGAGTTGAAACTTCCCGATTTCTTCAGCATTACCTGAGAGACAAGTCCAGTATTCTTAAGGTTTGAGCTGAAATACTTTTCGGCTGCAGTAGAAGACGATCTGGAGGAAAACCGATCGAAGAAACTCTTCGCCTCTCGAAATAGCGGGACCGAGTTGTCGGTAAAGGGATCCTGCCTGGTCATAGCTCGCGTAAATACTCTCACCAGCTCTCCACTATCACAGAAGATATTCAGAACCTCCCCTCTTTTCAATCTAAGATCCTGCCCTGAACCGGCAAGGTTACTTATTTCGATCAGCGGTTCTCCTTCTGCGGGAAGTATGGAGAAATCACTTGAGGCTCCCATTCTTTGGAGTATCGATCCCTTTTCGATCGGGGTAGGGAGGTGCTCAATTCCCGACTCGTCCATAAAAAGCAGATGATCTGCCAGCGCCATTACGTCTGGATCGGAAGTCGCAACGAGAACTGCGGTTCCACTACTCTTGATCACTTCAATCATTTGGAGAAGCCGCTTCCTGGATTCGGTTCGCAAAACCGGGAATAGATCGTCGATCATCAGAACTCTGGGTTCGGAGAAGACAGCGGCTGCAAACTCCAGCAGCGCCTGCTCATCAGGCAAAAGTGAAGAGACTTTTGACGAAGGATCCAAGCCTAAGCCGAATTTGGAGAGCAGTCGCGAAGCCTCGCTGTTCATCTTCTTTCTGCTAATCGTGAACTTGCCGGATCCAAGAAAGATATTCTCGGCGACCGTAAGATCGGGAACAAGCATGTATTCTTGATAAACGGCACTTAGGCCGATCCGTCTCGCCTCGACGATTGACCGCAATTCTACCCGGTGACCGTCAAAGACTATCTCGCCAGAGTCTGGACGGATGTCTCCGCTCATGATCTTGATGAGCAACGACTTTCCTATCCCGTTCAAACCTCCCAGAACAGTCAGTTTTCCACTCTCAAGATTAAAATCAACAGCTTTCAGAATTCTCTTGCCACTGTATGTCTTTTCAATTGCTCTAACTTCAAGAATGCTCACAAGACCTCAACTCCAGTTGAGAAAGTCCTCGCAATCCTTTCCTGGAAAATCCGAGAAGGACCGCGCTTTATTCAATACTATCAGATCCAAGTCATCCATCTTAATTGATGAGTGGAATCATTAGGTACATCTTGCTTTTCTTTCCCGCCATTAGAAGATTTCCCTTCCTAATCAGTATGAGAATAATAGAATCGTTGATCCTCGAAAGAGCTGACTGCAGCTTTCTT
>DSBT01000032.1 GCA_011045915.1 Mesotoga infera | reverse complement strand
GCTAACTGGAAGGAAGAATGTATAATGTTAACGTTAACAGTTAACGTTAACATTTGAAAGGAGGATCAGTTTTGAAGAGAGCCACCCTGCGTGACGTAGCACAGAAGGCTGGAACATCAATGATGACTGTATCCAGAGTAATAAATTCCAGAGATTCGGTTCGAGATGAAACAAGAGATAAAGTACTGAGTGCGATAGAGGAGCTTGGCTACGAGCCTCACAAGGATGCAAGAATTCTCAGGGGTGGAAAGACGGGGAGAATTGGGATTGTAGTCTCCGATATTAGAAACCCCTTTTATTCACAGGTAGTTGGAGATCTTGAGGACCTTGCAGAGGAGAACAACATGGCAGTCATTGTGTCGGACACAAGCAAGAGACTTGACCAGGAGAAGAAGGCATTGAAGTCTCTTCTCGATATCAAGGTTGACGCCATTGTTGTTGCTCCTGAAGGATATGAGAGTTCACATCTTATAGATGTAATCAGTTCGGGAACGGATGTGGTGTCCTTTGGAGTTCATTTTGAGGATGATTTGATTTCCGAGGTTTCTATCGATGAGATCGCGGGTGCCGCGAAGGCGGGCTCCTATCTTAGGAGTGCCGGAATCAGCGATGTCGTTTTGATCATGGGGAATCCGAGAAAGTTCACTACTAGAGGCAGGATGGAGGGTTTTTTGAAGGGCTTTGGAGAGTTACGAGAAGAGAGAGTGTTGT
This sequence comes from Mesotoga infera, assembly GCA_011045915.1. Classification (NCBI taxonomy): domain Bacteria; kingdom Thermotogati; phylum Thermotogota; class Thermotogae; order Kosmotogales; family Kosmotogaceae; genus Mesotoga; species Mesotoga infera. The sequence continues at coordinate 13,218 of DSBT01000032.1, read as the reverse complement.
ATCGTGAAGTTGATTGGAAGGCTTCTTGCAGAACAGTGATGGAATTGCCCAGGCTTCCCGAGGCCTTTTTTTGCTACAACGACATGATGGCAATGGGTGTCATTAGAGCTATTGAGGAAAGAGGAGCTGAAGTTGGAAAGGACGTCAAGGTAATCGGATATGACGATGTGTACATGGCAGAAATTGCAGGTATAACAACTCTAAGAATTCCGATTCGCAGCATGGTGGAAGAAGCCTTCAAGACAATATTGAGCGAAGATGTTAGAAAAAGGGTTTTTACCCCGGAATTCATACTGCGCAAGAGCGCGTAAATAGGAGGTGGCGAAATGAAAAGAGTCTTATTGGCCGTTCTTTTTGTTTCAATTGCTTTGGTTGGTTTGGGAGTCCAGAAACTTGTTGTTAATTCCTACATGTCAGACCCGGAACCGAAGAGGGTATTTGAGGAACTGGTAGAACAGTTTGAGTCTATGTACCCAGACTATGAGGTGACTGTCAACACATTTGCTCATGAAGATTTCAAAGTGCTCCTCAGAACGTGGCTTACTTCATCCAATCCACCAGATGTTGTCACTTGGTTTGCAGGTGAGAGAATGAGATACTTTGCCAGCAAGGATCTCCTCGAACCAATTGGTGACATTTTCGAGAATGGGTTCGAAGCCGAGTTCCCAAAGGCTTTTGCAAGTGCTTCGAGTTATGGTGACGAAATCTATTTCCTACCACAATCATGGTATTGGTGGGGCGTGTATTATAGGAAATCCGTTTTTGAAGAGCTCGGGATTACAGTTCCAGTAACCTGGAAGCAATTCCTGGATGTTTGCGAGACTCTCAAGACAAACAATATGATCCCGATAACTATAGGAACGAAGTACCTCTGGACTGCAGCCGGAGTCTTTGATTATCTAAACATGAGAGTGAACGGAATCGAGTACGCGCTTAAACTCACAAATGGAGAAATCCCTTATACGGATGACGGAATGAAGGAGGTCTTTGCTTACTGGAAACAGCTTGTTGACAATGGCTACTTCATAAAGGATGCAACGTCCTACACATGGCAGGAGGCTGCCAACTATCTTTTCACCGGTGAAGCAGGCATGTATCTTATGGGACAGTTCATAAAGGATGTTGCTCCAACCGACGTCAAGGAGGATCTTGACTTCTTCAGGTTCCCGGTTATTGACGGGAAAATTGGTTTGTATGAGGATACACCAATCGACGGCTTCATGATGCCGGCCAATGCCAAGAACAAAGAAGCAGGCAAAACATTCCTCAAATTCATCGCTTCGAAGGAAGCTCAAGAATATTTCGCTACAGAACTGGGAAGACTGGCCGCGAACAAGCATGTTCCGGCGCCGGACGAACATGCTAACAAGGGGCTGGACATGATTCTCTCATCCGACGGAGTAATGCAGTTCTATGATCGAGATACCGACCCGGAAATGGCTAATGCAGGAATGAATGGTTTTGTCGAATTCATGACCTTCCCTTCCAGACTCGAGACAATTCTGAAGAATCTAGAAGTCGAAAGAAACAGGATCTACAAGTGAGACAACTACATGAAGGGCGGTTCGTGAAGATCCGTCCTTCATGTCCTCATTATTGACTACAAGTCAGGAGGTACGTTATCGTTCTTGGAAACACGCCAGTGTATTCGCATGCTGTTAGTGGCACAATATGGTATTGACTTGATCTGTACTTGGAGCCAGTAGATAGCAGAAGGCGTGAGAAGGAATGAGCTAGTGTCAGGAGTCACAAGAGCTATTAAGTCTGACTTCAAGACATCCAGGTGTATCCTAAGCGCTTCTCTCTCTTACCCAGATAGCGCGCATCTCAACGCAAGAGGACAGTAAGCATTAGCGGGGTGGGAACACGGAAAGTAGCGTCCTGAAAAAGAGAGAACCATGTGGGAATAGTAAGTAAGATGATGGGCTTCAAGAGAAAGATATGGGCAATGATTACCTTGGTTTGGAGGAAACAATGAAAAGCAGAAAATGGGTCCCTTGGGCTTTTTTAGCCCTTCCTCTCACGATGTATTCTATATGGGTCATCTATCCCTTGATCAGCACGCTTCTTCTCAGCTTTACCAGCTGGGACGGGGTCACGATGTCCAAAGATATCATCGGCCTGGAAAACTTCAGAGAATTGTTCAGAGACCCCTATTTCATCGTTTCCTTGATCAACAATATTAAGTGGCTTATTGGATTTGCAGTGATTTGCGTACCTGCCGGGCTCGGAATTGCTATCTTGCTCGACCAAGGATTTAGAGGAAATAGAGTGTACAAGACATTGATCTACCTACCTATGACCCTTTCGTTCGTTGTCATTGGACAAATCTGGTCCTGGATTCTCGAACCGAGAAGCGGTGTCTTGAACAGTTTGTTGGCGTTACTGGGATTCAAAGGGGTTTCATGGTTGAGCGACCCCTCCGTAGTAACTTACTCTCTGATAATGGCAGCATCTTGGAGGCAGATTTCTTACGCGATGGTTCTCTTTCTTGCCGGCCTTAAAGGAGTTCCAAGGGAACTGGTCGAAGCCGCAACGGTCGACGGGGCCGGTCCATGGAGGAGATTCTGGAGCATCGTGCTTCCGATGCTGAAGCCTGCAACCGTTGTGGCCGTTACAGTAAGCGTTATCGATTCTCTCAGGGCTTTCGATATCGTCTATGTTCTGACACGCGGCGGACCTTTCTACTCATCATCTGTTATGGCAAATTATATGTACATCAAGGCATTCAATAATTACAGGATGGGCTATGGATCATCAATTGCAACTATTCAGTTCTTGATCACTCTGGTATTCATTGTGGTGTATATGCGAAATGTGTTGAAAAGGGAGGTCGAAAACGAATGAAGAGAACCCTTTTCTACGTATTTGCCACCCTCCTGGTGCTTGTCTGGTTAATGCCTTTTGTCATAACCATGTTTACTTCAGTGAAGAGCATGGATGAACTCATGCTGGGAAGAAGATGGTGGGAACCGCCAAGAGAAGTAAGATTTGAGAACTATGCAACTGCCTGGCAGGACGCGAATATGGGCCGATACTTCATGAACACCTTCATAATTACCGTGCCTTCAGTCCTTGGCGCTCTGTTCCTTTCCAGTCTGGGCGCCTTTGCCTTAGCATGGTATGACTTCAGGCTTTCAAAGACTATTCTCATGATCTTTGTCGGTGGTATGCTGATTCCTTTTCAGATGCTTCTGATACCCGTATATCGTATGTCGATCTCTTTTGGAATCTACGATAGCTATATCGGCGTAATTCTCTTTCATATTGCATTCCAGCTTGGTTTCTGTACTTTCTTCTTGAGAAACTTCATGAAGACGATTCCTGCAAGTATATTCGACGCAGCTATGATTGATGGAGCCGGTCACTTCTTGATATACAGAAGAATCGTTTTGCCGCTTGTTGTACCTGCTATGGCAGCTCTAGGGATTCTCGAGTTCACATGGATCTGGAACGACTATCTTTGGTCTCTAATACTTATACAGAGCGACAGATTCAAGCCGGTAACCTTGGGTCTTGTAAATCTTCAGGGTCAATGGATTACGAGCTGGAATGTGATGGCCGCAGGGTCTATAATTGCAGCAGTGGTTCCTCTGGTCGTATTCCTTCTTTTCCAGAGGTACTTCATAGAAGGACTTACAGTTGGGAGTGTTAAAGGATGAATTGGTTCGGAGCAGCTTACTATCCGGAGCACTGGCCTCGCGAGCGCTGGAAAGAAGACGTCAAAATGATGAGGGAAATAGGAATGAACGTAATACGTATAGGAGAGTTCTCCTGGAGCGTAGTCGAAAGGCAACGAGGTGAAATAGACTTTTCAGTACTTGATGAAGTTATTGATCTTCTCGATTCAGAAGGAATAAAAGTGATTATGGGAACTCCTACGTGTGCGCCCCCACCCTGGCTGACGAAGAAGTTTCCCGAGATACTGCAGCAGGATGTCAAGGGACTGGTTATCTCAAGCGGAAGTCGCAGGCATTACTGCTTCAACTCGAAGATCTATCGCGAGGAAACGGCAAGAATAGTCGAGGCTTTTGCACAACACTTTGGAAAAGACCCCAGGATAGTCGCATGGCAAATCGATAACGAATACGGATGCCATAATTCGACGGTCTGCTTTTGTGAAGACTGCGCTGCTTCATTCAGATATTGGCTCAAGAGAAAGTACGGTTCCATCGAGAACCTCAACAGAGCCTGGGGGACTGTCTTTTGGAGTCAGATCTTCAACGAATGGGAAGAGATAGACCCGCCCAGAAGAACCCTGACATCGCCAAATCCTTCATTAGTGCTAGATTACAGGAGATTTTCTTCTGATTCTGCGATAGATTATCATAATCTCCAGAGAGAAATCATTGCAGCGAAGAGCGAAGCACCAATAACCCACAACCTTATGGTTAATTTCACAGAAATCGACTATAAGAAGCTTTCAGGCTCGATCGACTTTGTGTCGTGGGACAACTACATTGTATCGGAGTATGATCCTGACCTTCAAGCACTGAACCATGACCTGATGCGCTGTCTCAAGAAGCAGCCATTTCTCGTTATGGAGCAACAACCGGGAAGGGTGAATTGGCGCGCTATTAACTTCTCTCACAATGAGGATCAGCTGGCATTCTGGGTCAAGCAGTCTTTCGCGCACGGTGCTTTCGGATCTCTCATCTTCAGATTCAGGCAACTGCCGTTTGGTGCCGAGCAGTTTCACACGGGCCTACTAGATTATGATGGCGAATCTACTGGACGAGCAAAAGTCTTTTCGAGAGTCATTCAGGAACTGAGTGACTGGGATGCAGTCGTTCCGCAAAGAGAAGCGGCGATTTATTATGATTATGAGAACTTCTGGATTAGCGAGACGGACAATCTCAACAACAGATTCGACCTCTTGCTCGATTCGATTCTGCCAGTTTACAAAGCAATCAGGAATCTCGGTTACAACGTCGATTTTGTTTTTCCCGGAGACTCGCTGGAAGGTTACTCGTTTGTTTTTGTTCCTTCGAGTTTCAAGCTTGAGCAATGTTTCGTTGAAGAGCTGAAGAGGTTTGGAGGGAAGGTTTTCTTCACGGCTTTTACAGATCAAAAAGATGGTCAAAACTTCATCAAGAAAGGCGAAGACAGCTTTCTACAGGAACTAATCGGTGTTCGAGTAGTTGACGCCGGTGGGATTGAAGAGACTTTGGAGATATCTTTCGCTGATCGGATTTTCGCCTGTTCTTTTGTTGCAGAGAGAATCCTCCCGGCAGACAACTGTGAGATACTGGGAGTCTATCTCGAGGGGCCATATTCTGGTCATCCCGCCCTGGTAAGGAACGAAAACAAGTACTACTTGAGTTCAATTCCCCAGGCGGAGTTTCTCGAGAGTCTGCTCGTCGAATCTGGAATTCGAAAGAGATTGGACGGGCTGGGTAGGATCACAAGAATGGGATCACACACTGTCCTCATGAATTCGACATCGAACAAGATGAGGCTAGAAGTCGACGGTAAAGTTTATTCTCTCAAAGAGTACGAAGTTCGGAAGATCTGACCCGGACTCTTCGAGAGCAAGTCGCGCTTTTCTTTGACGGCAAGTGGATCTGGCAGTTTTCCATGCCGCGTTTCTCAGTTGCATTTTCTAAGGCAATGAGCTCTGCTCAGAGAAGGCAAATGCTCTCGAAAACCGTTCCTTCTGGAAATCCTTTCTCCTGAACCCTCTCAACTGAGTTTTCCAAATCGAGTAAATGGCAGTACGCTTTTGCGAAGTACCGAAGAGACTGTCTCGATTCTCTTCCAAATCGTAGTCAGAGACTTCCAATTATCCACTGAAACTCGATCTTCAGATCAATTATTGACAAGGTAACCGACTCTTATTGCCTGCTGGAGCAGCTCGATCGCTGCAGCGTATTCTTCACCGCTCAGCTCCACCCCGGAATCCAGTTCCCAGAGTCCCAAATCGGAGACATCGAATACCACGCTATCGTATGCGATGTACTTCTTGCTTTCAGCAATCCCGTTGAATCGAGCAAGCTGTTCACGAGTAAATACCAGAAGTCCCACCAGATAGGCTTTGTCAAGTTTGGCCACTCCATGAGGAGATTCGGCGAGAATTTCCTTTGTGAGATCATTGCCGGCGAGATGGAGATCGCCCTGATGAGAACCGTTACGCCATAAGGATAGTTCAGATACGTCGTAGACTTTCCCTTCCACTGACACGTATGCCTTTCTGCCGTCATGCCCGTCCATTTCCTTGAGCTCATCAATTGTGATTCCAAGTATTGCGATCGCATCTACTCCCGAAATCTTTCGGATACCATGTGGAGAGTCTTTCAGCAACTCAGAGGTTAGTTCGTTTCCGGCGAGATGCATACCTCGTTGGTGGGAGCCGCTCGGCCACCTGTTGAGTCTGGAAAAGTCATAGACCTTACCCTCTACTGCCACGTAGCTCTTTTTCCCGTCCATGCCGTTGTAGGTCTTCAGTTCTGCAAGAGTCACAACCAGCAGCCCCACCGGCTCTAAATCGTCGATTTTCGGCTCTTTGTGAGGAGAGAGAGTTTTAAGCTCGTATGTCAGTTCCTGTCCGGAAGCATGGAGTGCCATGTGGTTGCCGGTTGACCAGAGTCGCAAAGAAGACCGGTCGAAAATTTCTCCCTCTGCCGAAACGTAAGCTGGATTGCCCGACTTTCCATCGAATCTCGATAATGCTGTGATCGTAAACATCGGCTCAGTTGTTGAAACCGTTAGAAGGTCAAGATCATTGAGAGAAACGTCGTCAAGTCCGGCAAAGGCGATCGATCCTAAGGTCAGAAAGATCAGAACTGAAATTCCGCAAATGGAAGAAGCAATTCTCATTAGAAACCTCCTCTTCATTCGTCACGGCGGCTGACTGTTAATTGGTGACCGTCATTTCTCAGAAAACAGTCAGAATATGCTATAGAGTTTAAGAACCACGATTGTTGGTTAAAATCATCTCATAGTGAGCGTTCAGTCGAAATGAACTCGAACGAGACAGTTAAATTTGGTCCTGTTGTGACGCAACCGTTTTATATGGGGAGATATGTCCCGAACAATCAGTGAGGAATAGGAGGCCCTCCCGGGCCCCCTATTCTGGAGCATCAATAGTAAATCAGTTCAAGGAGCAAATAGAATGCATTTAAGCTTTCATAGTATCCGTCGATTTCCCAATAGTAAAGGTCGAAGCTTCCATCATCGTACACTTCAAATTGGATGAATACTTCTGCAGGAATGCCGCCGAGATCGAAACTCCCTTGAAACTCCACGATGTCAAGATCATCGGTAGAGACAAAGTAGTCCCAGTATGCGTCATAAAAGAAGCCATCGAAAGCTTCTCCCAGAGTCATCCAGTTGTAGTAAACGTCGAAATAGGAATTCTTGACTTCTGCGACCTTGGTTGCGAAGATCGAATTCAGCATAGCGTCAGTCATTGTCTCATCCTGAGTAACATCGTCGATTCCCAGATACTCGGTTTCGAATGTTCTCTGCTCGACATCTACAACGAATTGGAAAACCGCTTCAGCCAATCCATTTTCGTTGTAGAATGATCCCACGAATTCTACAACATCAAGATTATCTGAAGAAACGAAGTAATCCCAGTAGCCATCGATAAAAAAGACGCTGAATGTTTCTCCGATGATCTTGTCAGGAAAGTCATAGAAGTACCCATCCTTCACGATTGAAATCGCTACGTCGGCCCGATCAGGAAGGAAGATCCTCTCAAGGAATGCAAACTGATCGGCATTGTCTTGTGGGACTCCATTGATCTCCCAGTAGTCCATTATGAAAGTCGAGTCCTCTTCCTTAACGGAAAAGCGCATCGTAACTGTAGTCGTTACGTTGTTTTCATCGGCAAAACTACCGGTGAATTCTACGAAGTTCTCGCTGCCTGCTCTTGTGTACTTCCACCTCGTTACCTCGAAGAATGAATCGAATGACTCTCCGATAAGTTTGTCCGGGAAGTTGTTGAAAGTACCTTCTGTCACGATACTAATGAATCTGGCGCTGTCTTGCGGCAAAAGCCTCTGTGAAAGTGCAAAACTCGTAATCAACACAGAAAATAGCAGTATAACCATAAACTTCTTCATAAACCAGCCTCCTTTTCCTTCTGACTTGTTCCACGACGATTTCTTACACTATAGTTGTTGAGAGTAGTGTCAGTTACTTATCCTGAACCTCTGAATCCTGTTGCCCGACTGCTCAAGAACAAACAAATGTCCATCGCTGTCGAGAGATATGTCGATTGGCCTCGAGAAGAAACCGTTATTTGCGCCAGAGCCGCCCCATTCATAGAGAAAGCTTCCTTCTGGATCCAAGACAACAATCATGCTGGTCATCTTATTTATGTAGATAAGGTTTCCGAGGTGGTCGACTACTGATTCCCCTGGTTGGCCCCAGTTTCCAGCATAGTTAGCGGCCCATTCAGCCAAATAATTTCCTTTGGAATCAAATTTCTGAATTCTTCTCATTATATCGTCGGAAATGTAGACGTTCCCATTTCTATCTACTCCTACACCGGATACCGAAGCAAGATTACCGGGATTCATCGCATCGAACATATTCATCTTCGCCCCTATCGTCATCAAGAGGGTTCCTTCATTGTCAAATACCTGAACTCTTTGATTAAACGCATCCCCAACGTATATCCTGTCGGAACCATCGATTGTCATAAACATCGGACCATCGAATTGTCCTGCCTCAGGTCCTTTAGTGCCCCAAGCCTTCACGAATTCTTTCCTGTTGTTGAATTTCTGAACCCTTCCATTTTGGGAGTCTGCAACATAGATGTATCCCTCAGAATCCACAACAACATCATGCGGGAAGAGGAATTCACCGTTTGCACTGCCATAATTGCCGAAGGAAGCCTTGTGCTTTCCATTGCTGTCAAAGATCTGGACTCTGTGGTTCAAAGTATCGGCCACATAGATCATGCCCTTGTCATCTACAGCAATACCCTGTGGATCGCTTAACTGACCATTGGTTTGGCCCTGAACACCCCAGGTCGCCTCATGAACTGCTGAAACCCCAAAGAGTGAAAGAGCTACGGAAAGCCAGACTACCAGAAGAACCAATTGCTTCAAATAACTCACCCCTTCTAACATTTTTGCTTTCTTGTCTCATCTTAGCATTACGAGTACGCAAAACGTTCGGCTGTAGGACAGTCGTTCCATCAATTACTCTACGTAACGCTTCAGCAAATGGGGAGGGTAATCTGTGATGGGCGCAAAACAAAGTAAAAGAGTGATGTAATGCTTCTACGAATAATCATCGTCCTTGTTTGAAGATTCCGGGCGTTGCGATAGAAGCATTCGTGTTCTAAACTATAGGTGTGAAACCAATTGTTCACTGTGTCTCGTAACTTCTTGGCAGTACACCAAGCAATTATTTCGATACAGGAATCAAATTGAACCAGATTGAATTGGAGGTGCCAAAATTGGCAAAGATGATTAAGAAAAACTACTTGCTTGCTCCTGGGCCCACCCCGGTTCCTATCGATGTGCTTCTCGAGGGCGCGAGGGATACGATTCACCACAGAACTCCGCAGTTCAAGAAAGTATTTGAAGATGCAGTAAGTGGTACCAAGAAGGTTTTCAAGACTGAGAATGATCTTTTCATTCTCGCTTCCTCCGGTACTGGAGCGATGGAAATGGCGGTTACGAACATTGTCAATCCTGGAGAGAAGTTGATCGTTTGCAGTGTTGGGAAGTTTGGTGAGAGATGGATCGAACTGGCAAAGACTTTCGGTGCCGAGATAGTTCTGGTCGAGAAAGAATACGGGGATTTCTATACACCTGAAATGATTGAAAAGGCACTTAATGATAATCCCGATGCGGTTGCGGTTCTTACCACTCTTAGTGAGACATCTACAGGTACCGTAATGGACATTGAAGCCATTAGCAAAGTAGTCAAGAGGGCAGGAAAGTTGATCGCAGTTGATGGTATTAGCGGTCTGGTCGCCGAGCCCTTGCTCACTGACGAATGGGGATTGGACATTGTCGTTTCCGGTTCTCAAAAGGGTTTCATGCTGCCTCCCGGACTGGCGTTCATATCTTTCAGCAAAGCGGCCATTGAAAAGGCGCAGAATACTAAATCTACAAGCTTCTATTTCAATCTGAAGAAATATCTCAAAGACCCTCTTCCATGGACGCCTGCGGTCAATTTGATCTATCAGCAGAGTCTCGCCGCGAAAATGCTCCTTGAAGAAGGAATGGAAAATGTGTGGGCCAGACACGAGCTGATGGGAAATGCGACAAGAGAAGCCATAAAGGCTATGGGACTTGAGCTCTTTTCCAAGAGACCGGGAAACGTTCTCACTTCTGTCAAAGTGCCGGAAGGTGTAGACGGAGGCAAAATCGTTTCCATCATGAGAGACGAATATGGCGTTACAATCGCCGGTGGACAAGGAACAATGAAAGGGAATATCTTCAGAATTGCTCATCTAGGATATATGTCGGACTACGATGTTGTGACTGCGCTTACTTCTCTGGAAAAGGTCTTGAGAAGACTTGGATTCAAGGTGGATTATGGCACTGGAGCAAGAGTGGCTATGGAGATATTTGAGAAGGAGGGTGCTTGATGCTCAGACTTCATGCTAACGATCCTCTGGACAAAACCGCTATGAAGATACTTGAAGAAAGCAATCTTTTCCAGATATCTGCAGAGCATCTCGATAGAGATCAGTTGCTCCAGTTAATGCCCGAGATTGAAGTGCTCGTTGTAAGAAGTGCTACAAAGGTCACATCTGAAGTCATTGAGGCTGGAAAGAAGCTTAAGCTAATTGCTAGAGCCGGAGTTGGACTAGATAACGTTGATGTTGAGGCGGCAAGGAAACACAGTATCCTTGTTAGAAATACGCCTGGCGCGAACGCGATATCGGTGGCTGAGCTGACTTTCGGATTGCTTCTTGGACTGGTCAGACACATTCCGAGAGGCACATACGGGATTAAGGAAGGAAAATGGGAGAAGAAGGAGCTCAAAGGTGCCGAAATCTTTGGCAAGACTATTGGGCTGATAGGTTTCGGAGCGATTGGACGAGAAGTTGCGAAGAGAGCGATAGCCTTTGGCATGAATGTCTGTGCCTTCGATCCATTTGTCAAGGAGACGGACTTGGAAGTTGAGCTCATGACCACAGTTGACTCCTTAATAGAAAAGGCCGACGTGATTTCTCTCCACATTCCCCTGACACCGGAAACGAAACATATAATTGGTGAAAAAGAGATCTCCCTGATGAAGGACGGCGTTATTATTATCAATGCTAGCCGAGGCGGGACCATAGATGAACAGGCTCTCTACAACGGATTGGTTTCAGGTAAGGTTTCTGGAGCAGCCCTTGATGTTTTTGAGGTAGAGCCGCCGTCCGACGAGTTGAGAAGGAAACTTATCGGACTGGGAAACGTCATCTGCGTTCCTCATGTGGGAGCGAGTACATCGGAGGGTCAGAAGAGAGTTGGCCTGGAGATGGCCAAGACAATCGTAGAAGAATGCAAGATCATGATATAATGCACATGATTTTTCTGGTGGAGGTGTGAGTGTGAAAGTATACGTAGACAAAGATACTTGTATTGGATGCGGAGTATGCGAAGGAATTTGTCCCGACGTCTTCAAGATGAATGATGACGGAAAAGCAGAAGCGATTGTCCCGGAAACGGAAGCCGCTTGTGCACAGGATGCCGCCGATTCCTGTCCAGTTCAGGCAATAAAAGTAGAATAGTTTCCAATTCTTAACGATCACATGTAGGGGCAGACAAATGGTCTGCCCCTTTCTATAGTGGAACACAAAATTTGTCTATTTTTTCTGAGTGTTAAGTCTGGTATAGTAGTAAATGCTTCGGTACTACCTATTATTCTTTATTTCCTATTATGCGGTTCGCTTCAGGGTTACAGCTAATATTCCGTGGAGGTAGTTGTGTCTAATTCAATCATAAGCACTCTGAAGAAGAAGGTCTCAAAGAAAACTTGGGACAACTGGTTCTCCACATTCGAACTGAAGGAAGTTGAAGAAGAGAAGGTCGTTTTCTCTGTTGCAAACCTATTCATTAAGGACTGGCTTCAAACGAAGTATGGAGGGGCAATTTCCGATTCTATAGCCGAGCTCCTGGGGAAGAGAGTCCCCTTTGAAATCGTTTACAAGAACAAGGCGATGCACACAGAAGATAACACCGGCCCGCAGACTTCCGGCTCATTGCTCAAGAGAAAGCCGCTAATGATCTCAAATCTGAACCCAGAATACACTTTCGGCAATTTTGTCGTCGGCAGCGAGAATAAGGCTCTATATGAAGTTGCACTTGACGTGGCTCAAAGCCCGGGAAAGTACAACCCCTTCTTCGTTTACGGAGGTGTAGGTCTAGGCAAGACACACCTTCTTCAGGCAATCGCTCAAGAAACCATGAGCAATTTTCCCGATAAGAAAGTGCTCTATATCACTAGCGAGCAGTTCATGAACGACATGATTCAATCTATAAAAGAAAACAACATTCAGAAGTTCAGAGATCACTACCGAAAGAAGTCCGACATTCTTCTGATTGATGATATTCAGTTTCTAATTGGAAAGAAGGGGGTTCAGAATGAGTTTTTCCACTCGTTCAATGAGCTTCACGATTCCGGAAAACAGCTGATAATCTGCTCTGACAGAAATCCTGAGGAGTTGGACACCTTTCACAGCAGGCTTAAATCAAGATTCCAGATGGGCATGCTCATGTCGATCCAGGAGCCCCAGCCTTCTACGAGATTTCATATTGCCAAACAACTGGCGCAGAGAGAATCGGTTTCACTGCCTGACGATGTTGCGAAGGTCCTAGCTGACAACATTGACGGAAACTTGAGAAGATTGCGGGGGGCGATTATTAAGCTCATTGTTCACAGTAGCGTTTTCAGATCGCAGATTGACCTCTCGCTTGCGACTCAGATACTTCAGTCGTTTACAGGATCAGTGAATGTTCCTGTTTCTCAGAGACCAATTGACCAGATCTATTCTGCAATCGAGAAAATGATGAAAGTGACGAGAAAAGATATCGAGTCGGGAAGCAGAAGCAAAGATATTGTTCTGGCAAGACAGCTGACAATGTACATCCTGAAGAATCACTTTGGGAAGCAAGTAACTGAGATAGCTAGAGAAACAGGGAAACAGCATTCGACTGTGATTCATTCAGTGAAGAAGATAGATAAGAGCGTTATGATGGGTAAGGGCCCGACAAAGCTGTTGTTTGACGATATCATAGGAATCATTTCTTCCAATTCCGC
>DSBT01000031.1 GCA_011045915.1 Mesotoga infera | reverse complement strand
GTCCACTGGTTATTACGGCTCCTTTTATCCTTAGAAATCGGATAATCCAATCGATATCTATTACTGTGATAATCGGTTTGATCATCTTCCATTTGTCCCAGATAACTGCGGTGGCATAGACTTCCCTGTCGCTCATCGCTGTAACCATATTCCCATTGAGTGTTGGCCAGCCTTCAGTGTCTTCTTCAAAAATTATCTGGCCGCTCTTGGAGATAACAACGAGTTTTCCAGGATGATCATAGAACGCTCCCGGTGCTTCGTCAAGATAGAAAAAATAGCCGGCCTGATTTACTGCCTGCAGCTGGAACTGAAGTTGTTGTCCTCCAGCGGTCTCAGAACCGATAACGTCTCCCTCTCCAACTTCACCCAGAAGAAGTCCGGTGAACGGACCTTCGGGTTCTCCTTCGGATTCTATGAACTGAATGAACTTCTTCGTGGCAGCGGCAACGGGATCCTTTGGGATACAGGAAGACAATATTAGAAGAACCACTATAGCAGCGAGTAATATTGTCATTATCTTCTTTAGCCGCATAGTATCACCTACCCCTCATGCGGAGATTTCGTTTTCCTATACGGACTATATATCATTAAGTCATTTTGCACCTAATTATAGGCTCTGTCAGTGCGTACAGATTATGACTGGTTACTGATCTAACCATTACAATTTAGATTAACAAAATCTCATTTTATGTGGCTATGGGTGTGTACTGTAGTGAAAAGTAGTGGAAAAGAAATCGAATGTGAAGTCAAAGCAAACGAACAGAAAAGAATCTATATCAAGCGATTTCATAATTAAAAAGAGGGTGTTTCCACCCTCTTTTTCTTATTGATTCAATCAGTAATACTCAATTTCTCGTGTCTCTTCTTCTTCAATCATTGCCGTTTCTTTCCAGTTTTCGTTCTGGAGCTCCGCGATGTCCATAACATAGTAAGCAACCTTATGTATATAGTTTCCCATCGAATCGTATTCATATTCGTAAACAACGGCTTCTTTCTCTTCACCAAACGCACTGTCGGATACTCTTAGAACAACATCGCCCATCTCGTTGTATTCAAGAATAGATTCAATAGGTTCCGGTTCGCTTCCGGGTTCTGCGAACATGTACATATACTCTAGTTCTCTAACGCTCTGATTCTTATCGTTGTATTCGAAAACGGTCTTTGTAAGGACCATACCCATCATTCCAAAGGATTCCTCAACAAGGTTTCCGTTGTCATCGTATTTCATTGAGATGGTCATCTCGATTTCCTGTCCTTCGCTCATTCCACTGATCTTCTGAGCGATCAGTCTTCCGGCTTCATCATATTCCATAACCAGATTTGAGTCGCCTTCAGAGTCTTCAACGATTATTCCAGCAATTCTTCCATTTTCGACCTTTATTTCATCGACGTTTTCCTCAACACCATTCTCTCTTCCAGACACAGAAAGCAATTTTCCATCGGTGTCGTAATTGAAGAGTATTGCACTCTGCTCATTGCCGTCTTTGTCATATTCAATCTGCGAAACAAGACTGCCATTTTCGTTAAAAGAAAGAACACTGTATCCAGAGAGGACGAACTCTTCGTCAACTCCCAGATCCATTTCGTTCTCAGGGTATAGTATTTTTGCCGACTTAACGGGTCCTCTCAATCCGAAATCCTCGGTGTTCATAGGTATCATGAACTCCGATTGTCCAAGCGCAATCATAGAGAAGACAAACAAGACCAATAGTAGAGAGATTCTTTTCACTGCTACACCTCCATGTGCTAAGTTAATATAATCATACAGGAGTCAGAAAGAAACGGTATCAATTATCTACCCTATGGGCGGCAGAATATCATGAATGGTTTTTATGTCGATAGGCCCTCTTCTGAAGAGGCAAGAGAGATTATGGAGAAAATGTATTACTCGATTCCCGAATCGAGTAACGGTAGGTATTCGCTTTCAGAACTCAGGCCGGTT
Organism: Mesotoga infera; assembly: GCA_011045915.1. Classification (NCBI taxonomy): domain Bacteria; kingdom Thermotogati; phylum Thermotogota; class Thermotogae; order Kosmotogales; family Kosmotogaceae; genus Mesotoga; species Mesotoga infera. The sequence continues at coordinate 1,336 of DSBT01000031.1, read as the reverse complement.
GAGGAGGTCTATTCTGATTTTCTCGAGAGAGGCGACAGTTTGCTTGTATTGAGAGGCCATGGAGAAATCTTAGGACACATCCACTTTGGACCTCATAAGGAGGAGCGGTTTTCTTCCAATTTATCTGGACACATCTATGATCTGTATGTCAAGAAAGAGTACTGAGGAGTGGGAGCAGGAAGAACTCTTCTTAGGTCTGCTTTAAAGGAGCTTAAGCCTTTTTTTCAGAAGATTACCGGCAATACTTATAGATTCGGGACTGGATGGCATATGCTGAAAAGTGAGGGTTTTAGCGAAAAGAGAATCACCTTCAGTACCGATAAACGACTCCTGGAATCTAAGCCAAACGCCTTCGAAATCCTCCATGGTCTTCCTGAAGATCTTCGAAAAGTCTTTGTCGAAATCTCTTCTTCCCCCTCAATCATTAACCGCCAGCTCCAAACGACGCCAAGTGAGTTGTTCTTTCGCCTGAATGAAATCTTGGACTCTGGAGGTAAAATTCTTGTTTGCCGGCAAGATGAAGAAATGGCGGGAGTTCTAATCTATTCCGTCTTCGAAGATCTGATGACTTACAGTTTTCTTGGATTCATAGAGTTTGTTTTTATCAGCAAACGTTTTCGTCGAATGGGTATAGGAAGAGACCTACTCTTATTTCTCAACGATTATCTATTCAGGAGAGGGGTTGAAGAATCCTTCTTTGATTGTGCATATGAAAGCGATTATCATTTATGGTCTGAAGCTACTGGTATGAAAGAATTCTCAGTTCTTCTGGAGAAGAAGCTGGAAAACTAAGAAGAGAGTCGGATTTCTTATCAAACGTGAAGGCCTTTGGATCGAATTTGAATCCACAATGCGATGATTTAGCCTAACTTGAGGGATCGGAAGCTGATGCTATAATTAATAAGTCAATCAAACTAAAGGAGAATCTCCCTTGCATGACAAACGTCTTCCACTCTTGCTGACATCTCTGTTAGTGTTCTTTGTGATGTTCGGTTTTGGCTTGCTCTTGCAGCTTAAGCTAAGAGAACTTGGGGCCTCACTTCTTATGGTTGGGCTTCTTACAACAGTGAGAGGAGCTGTGGAGACTTTCGGTTCTCCGGCCTGGGGAGCAATATCTGACGGACTTAAGAAACGAAAACTACTTGTGATGTTACTTGTACTTACGCCGGCTCTTCTCTACTTTGCCTATTCAGTAATTGAGATTCCAATAGTATTCATTCTTTTTTCTTCACTGATTGCCTTCTTCACCGCTGGGTTCGAACCTATAGCAATGGCTCTGAGCACAGAGCATTCACGGGATTCAGTCAGGAATACTTCAAGAGAACTATCGATATTG
>DSBT01000030.1 GCA_011045915.1 Mesotoga infera | reverse complement strand
CCAGGTCTCCTTCCAGGATGCTCTGCGCGATTTTGAAATGTTCCTCCATCTCGTTAATTATCCAGTCTTTTTGCTGTTCAAGAAGGTAGTATTTGATCACGTTCCGCATTCTGGCGAGCAGTATCGAGATCTTCGACATCATTTCAATTAGATATTCATTATTGCAGTTATTGAGTATCTCCCTGTGCAGCCTGTAGTCAATATCGTAAGGAACTTTGTTCTTTGTCTCCTCCGGTTCCGAGAGGTGTCTTCTCATCCTCACGATCAGATTCGATATGATCTCTCTGTCGATCCGATTAATTGATTCACTCAATGCAAGTTTCTCCAGCACAAGCCTTATCGGGAAGAGCTTCCTGACGTCATTTTCGAGAATCTCCTTTACGTAAAAACTCTTGGCGGCTCCCGGCGCGACAAGACCATCTTCCTTCAGCTTGTGGAGAGCCCCCCTTACCGGAGTAGAAGAAACACCGTAGATTCTTCTCAGCTTCTCGATCGTCAATCTCGCTCCGGGAGGGATTTCCAGTTCTACGATGCTATCCCTTATTGATCTGTAAAGCTGCTGCTGGATTCCCTGAAAGTGATTTGTGTCTGCCGATCTGTTCAAAGTGATCCCCCCAGGATTTGAGGGAAAGCTTTCAGAAATGAAGCAGTTTCCCTTAGAGTTTCTATCTGATCTTCATCGCAGAAGACCTCGACGCTGTATTCACCGACATAACTCGATCTACTCAGCATTTTCAAGAAGCTCTGAAAATCAATCGCCCCCCGCCCCAGAGGTTTGTGATTCGTATCTGCTAGGTGAACGTGTTTTATCAGCTCGATGTTCGAACTTACAAAAGCGGGATCCTTCAACTCATCGAAATGGTCAGAGTCAAGGAGAATTCCAAAACTCTTCAGCTCTCTCTCAGAAAGAAAAGAGGCGGCTTCGACACAGTTATTAAGGATCGGGCAGACCACCTTCCTCAATGGTTCTATCAAGACGGACAACCCCTCGAGTTCACTTCTCACATATGAATCGATTTTTCCCAGCGATTCTCCAAGCCTCTCGAGTGACCTCTGGAGGCCGTCGGACCATATTACTCCCCTAAGTCTGCCGATATTAAGGTTAACTCCTAGAGCATGTGCCTTCTTGGCTGCCTGCAAAAAGGAGTTCAGCGCTCTCTTTCTTTCGTTCGCGTCTATGTGGTTCAGGTAAAGGCCGGCAGTTCCTGCCATCTCGCCAGTGCAGAGAAATACGCACTTCAAAGAGTACTGTCGCTCGAGTCGCTTCAATTTTTCAACATCCACTTTTTCGGGTTCGGCGATCATGAGCTCAAAAGAGTTGAAACCGGCACCCGCCACTGCGGCGAGCGTCTCTTCCAACCTGCCGGTGAGGCCAGTGACCTTTGCACTGGCCGGAATATCCTCGTTGGCCACCATAAAGCTTACTGCCATCTCTTTCACCTCAGCCCACCGCACTCACTAGTGCCATTGAGAGCGACACCGCTTTTGCGAATTCATTGTCGCTCCTCGATGTGAGAACAACGGGGAATCCTGCTCCCAAAAGGAGCCCGGCCGTCTTGGACTTTCCTAGATGTACGAGCCCTTTAATAAGGTTGGCCGCTGATTCAAGATTAGAACAGATCAGTATGTCGGCCTCGCCTCCGACCTTAGACGTAATTCCCTTCTTCAGTGCCGCTTCCTTTTTCAGGGCAGTATCTATGGGCATGGGGCCGTCTACGAGACACACTCCAAATTGCCCTCTTTCAGCCATTTTCGATAACACGGCTCCTTCAACGAGGTCGCGATTTGCTACCGACACTCGCTCGTTTATGCCGATTACCGCGACCCTTGGTTCACTTATTCCGATCGATCTTGCAAACTCGACGGCATTCCTGAGTATCTCTGCCTTCTCCTTCAAATCAGGCGCAACGTTGACCGTCCCATCAGTTATGAAAAGCAGCCTAGGATGCTCGGGAACCTCCATACAGGAAATGTGACTTATTAGCCTTCCGCTAGCCTTTACCCTGGGGCTCTTGAAGAGCTCTCTCAGAAAAACGGTGGTATTGATGTCGCCTTTCATTAGGACGACGGGAGTATCTCCCTCCAAAGCAGAGACTGCATTTGAAGCATTATCTTCTTCAGATTTCCCTTCGACAACACGCGTCGTGTTCAGAAACCCTTCAGATGCCGCCTCCTTTATCTCTTCCAATCTTCCGAAGAGAGTGAATTCAAAATTGCCGTTAGAGGAGGCAGTTGATTCTATGGCCTTCATCGTCTTTCGATCATGCGGTTGCACGCAATTTACTCTCACGCGCTTCTGCAACTTACTTGCTTCAAGAATGAACTCAGAAAGGGAATTAATCATCGATCATCACCTCAGTATTCCAGGGCCTCTTCGATCCCCTGTATTACTCTGTGCGCTCCGTCTGCAAGGCTTTCCATCTCGTATTCTCCCGGGAAAAGAAGAACTCTTATACCCTTCAGTTTCGCAAGAAGTCTTTCTCTGACGTAGTCACACTTCACTACGCCGCCCGTAATGGCAAGGGCGTCGGGAACTCCGTCAAATACCGCCAGCAGACTGTATGAGTATTTTGCAATATTGTAAAT
>DSBT01000029.1 GCA_011045915.1 Mesotoga infera | reverse complement strand
GCAAGATATGGGAGAGCCGGTTTCTACTCATTCGCGGGTTTCATGGTTTCAAGCAGCACGAAGGACCTGGAAGCGACAACAAAGGCCCTTGCCTTCATGACGTCGAAGGATGCGCTTATTGTTATAAACACGGCTCTTGGAAGTCTGCCGCCAAGACAGTCAGGCGTCGTTGCAGAGTACATCGCGAATGATCCAAATCTGATGAAGTTCGTGGAAGGCTCGAAGTATGCCTATGGAAATCCGAATGTTCCGTTCTGGGTTCAGGCAAGAGATATTATCTCCAAGTATCTCGAACGTGCAATTATGGGCGTCATGACTCCGAAGAACGCGCTAGACGGAGCGGCCGAGGAAATCAGTAAACTGAAGTAATTACCTAAGGCCGGCTTTTCCTAATGGATCTGCCGGCTCTTTATCTTCCAAGAGGTGAAGCGTGAGCGGTGCGGGCAGTCTCAAGAGGCGAATCGCAGTAACGGCCTTGATATTCATTGCGCCAGTGCTGATTTACAACTTAATCTTCAAGATAGTCCCGATATTTGTCTCCCTCTTTCTGAGCCTTACGAAATTCTCAGGCTTCGGAGAGGCAAGGTTCATTGGCCTGGCGAATTACGCCCGAATATTCGGTGACTCAGAGTTCTGGAGAGCGGTTCTGGTGACCTTTCAGTTTTCAATTGAAGTCCTGCCTCTAAACATGCTTTTCTCTCTGCTGCTTGCCCTGCTAGTAAACAGCGGACTAAAAGGAATCGGGATTTTCAGGGCGATCTACTATCTTCCTGTCATTACTCCCATGGTTGCGGCAAGCATGATCTGGATCTGGCTCTATGATCCTCAAATCGGTATATTGAATTTCCTCCTTTCGCTTTTCAATATACCCCCTGTAAATTTTCTCAGGAATCCAAACACCGCCCTTCACTCCATTGTAGCTATGAGGATATGGAGGGGAGCAGGATGGAACATGCTTATCTATCTGGCCGGTCTTCAGGGGATATCTAAGAATCTGTATGAAGCGGCAGCTATAGATGGTGCCTCATCCATTCGAAGATTCTTCAAAATCACCCTTCCTCTGCTAAGACCGGTTCATGTCTATGTACTGATTGTCGGTATGATCAGCACTCTTCAGTCCTTCACGGAGATGTACGTCATGACGGGAGGGGGTCCGCTGCAGTCTACGACAACGGTCGGGCTCCTCATATACAGAGCCGCCTTCGACTATATGGATATGGGCTACGCGAGTGCAATGTCGTTCGTTCTTGGGATAATGATCATGACCCTGTCCGTTGCCAGCTTCCGATCACGTCGACAAAAGGAGGCCTTCGAATGAAGAGAAACAAGCTGAGAACGATCTTATTGTTGTCGCTTGCCGCGATTATTTTTGGATCGCCCTTCTTCTGGATGGTAATCTCCTCGCTAAAGCCAAACGCAGAGCTATTTACCTGGCCGCCTACGTTCATACCGAAGACAATTACTCTGGAACATTATCAGTCGGCACTCACCTCAAGAGGCTTCAGCAACTATTTCATGAACAGCGCAATTGTCTCACTTGTTTCAATGACGTTCAACCTCGTGTTTTGCTCGCTCGCGGGCTATGCTTTTGCCAGACTTGATTTCCCTATGAAGAATGTTTTGTTCATCCTTCTGCTGAGTACTATGATGATACCTGTTCAGGTAACTCTGGTTCCAACTTTCCTTATGGTGAAGTCATTTCCGCTCGTGGGCGGAAATGATATTCTCGGAAGGGGAGGCACCGGTCTTCTCAATACATATGCCGGTCTCGTTATCCCACACATAATGACTGTATTTGGCGTTTTCATAATGAGACAATTCTATATGCAGTTTCCTAAAGAACTTTCTGAAGCGGCAAGGATCGATGGGGCCTCAGAACTCAAAATCTTCAGGAAGATCTTTCTTCCGCTTGGAAAGCCAGCGATGTCGGCCCTTGCAATCTTCACATTCACCCAGGCCTGGGATGATTTCCTCTGGCCCCTCGTAGTAACGAGCGACAGGTCTATGAGGACTCTACAGCTGGGACTGGAAGTGTTCAAGAACAGGTACACAGCCGACTGGGGACCTCTGATGGCTGCGACAACGATCTCTATCGCGCCAGTGATTGTTGTGTTTCTCGTATTTCAAAGGTACTTCACAGATACCGCTTTGAGTTCTGGAATCAAATAGACTGGGAAGTGAAGAAATGGATTTAGTTTATGATGTTGTAGTTGTTGGTGGCGGCGTGGCTGGCGTATCGGCGGCAATTGCTGCCTCCAGAACAGGAGTAAGAGTGCTTCTTCTGGAGAAAGACATGTCATTCGGCGGAGTTCTTACTACTGCCCTTGTAAACCCGATGATGACATTTCACTCATCTGAGAGACAGGTGATAGGCGGGATCGGACAGGAGATCATCGACAGGCTCGTTTCATTGCGTGGGAGTTACGGACACATAGATGATCCCATTGGCTTTGTCAAATCAATCACCCCATTCGATCCCGAGAAAATGAAGTCATTACTGATTGAGATGCTTAGAGAGGCAGGTGTTGACTTTCTATTCAACTCTCTCGTCGTTGATGTTTCGAGAGATGGAGATTCGATCTCTACCATAATAACCGCGAGCACCGGTGAGGAGAATAGAATAAATGCAAAGGTCTTTGTGGATTCGACCGGTGAAGGAAACTTTTCCATACGTGCCGGTGCTTATTACAACATTGGAGACGGAAGCCCTTCCAGCTGCCAGCCGATGACTCTGGTGATGAGAATCGGCGGCGTTGATAGAGAAGAGATAGTGTCATATGTTACCAGGTACAGAGATGATTTCGTCATCAATGAGCATACCGACCTGAGCTATCTGGGAATTGCCGGGTTCTTCAGTTTCATGAAAAGGCTTGACGACTACGGAATCTATTTCAAAAGGGACAGACTTTTGTTTTTCGAAGTTCCCTACCATCCCGGGCAGATATTCATGAACACCACCAGATACGCCGGTTATGCCAACAGGAGCAAAGAACTAACTGAAGCCCAGACCCACGGGAGCACCGATGTCTGGAGATTCATGGACTTTCTCAAGAAAGAGATTCCCGGATTCAAAAACTCATTTCTAGTTCAGACAGGCTGTCACATAGGGGTGAGAGAGACCACCCACATAGTGGGAGATTACGTTTTGAGAACTGGTGACTTGATTGATAGAAGAACATTTGGCGACGCTATTGCTGTAGGGTCGTATCCGATCGATATTCATCTGCCCGGTTCGGCAGAACTGAAGACGATCTCAATCCCATACCCGGGCGAATACCATATTCCCATGCGATCGCTCATTCCAAAGGGCTTAGGTAATGTTGTTCTTGCCGGAAGAGCAATCAGTGCCGATCATACGGCCTTTTCTGCGGTCAGGACCAGCCCGCTGGCAACTGCAACCGGTATGGCGGCAGGGATTTCTGCGGCACTTGCCGTGAAACATAGAAAGCTTGTCAGAGATGTAAACATTGATCTGATACAGAGAGAGATAGTCGAGACGGGAGGAATTCTTTGAAGACAGTAGTTGTTCCAATGGATGAAAGGCCACCGAACTACCAGTTGGTTTCCAAGATTGCAGATCTCAAAGGTCTTGAGATCGAGCTCCCGAAAAAGGGTTTGCTGGGAAGATACATGAAGCCGGGAGAGTGCGATGAATTGATTGGATGGATGCTTTCAAGAGAGGCAGACAGATTCATAATCTCCGTCGATATGCTGTCTTACGGCGGTCTCATAGCCTCAAGGGAAGAGGGAATAAGCGCGGAGACAGCTCTCGAAAGGCTGAGGTCGGTAAGAGAGCTGAGGAGAAGACTACCGAGTGCCGAGATTCTGCTCTCTTCAATTGTCAGGAGAGCGTCGGTCTCAGTTTCATCGGCGGGCTCGAGGGAACTATGGACGATGCTCAAGAACTATCTATGGCTCTCGGGTCATGGAAGAATCAAAGAAGCCGAGACCGTAGAAGACGAACTACCCAGAGGATTTGTAAGCAGATACCGTGAACTACGCTTGAGAAATCACCGAGTAAACAAGGAATGCCTCAGGCTCGTCAAAGACGGCTGTGCAGATCTTCTTGTGCTTGCCCAGGAAGATACCTTCCAGCATGGCCCTCAGGAGAGAGAACTGGACACACTTGAAGGAATCGCAGATGACTTTGACATCGAAGATAGGGTTTTCATACATAACGGCGCAGATGAAGCCATACAGGAGTTGCTTTCTTGCAGACGAGATCGGGAATATCCTGTCGATATCATCTATGACTCCCCCAAAACTAGGGACAAGGTCATGGATTTCGAGGACCGAGAATTCGGCAAGAACGTAGAGTCCCATATGAAGCTTCTAGGGATGAGAAAGTCTTCAGATTCTACAACCGGCATTATGATAGCCGGAACATCTACAACCGATTCGATTGAAGCGCTAAAGAACCTGAGCAAGAGAAAGCAGAGGGTCTTCATATTAGACGTCTTCTATCCAAACGGGTCCAACCCTTCCTTTGTTGAAGCTTATCTGGAGCTGGAGCTGAAGAACGTCTGGGGATACTCTGCCTGGAATACGGCTTCAAACAGCCTGGGGACTCTTCTCTCTCTGGCTTTGATTTCCGGTTCCTGTGAAGTGAAAAAGAAGGCTCTCGCCGAGTTTTATATCTCGCGGCTTCTTGACGACCATCTTTACCAGGGGGTTCTCAGAAATACCCTGGAGAGAACGATCGATGAATCCGGTGGCGATGTATACAAGGTTAGCAAGTCCAAAGGACTCTTTGAAAGCTTCAGAGACGATGTTTTCTTACCGAAGGCAGAAGAGTTCCTTGAGAGATTCATTCGTGGGAGGAAACTGGACATCTATGATTTCTCCTCTTCAGAGAATCGGATCTCGATTGAGAAGTTCAGTCTTCCATGGGATAGGACATTTGAATGCGAAATAGAAGTCAAGATCGACTGAATCAACTCTCTTCTTAACGAGAAAAAAGGGGGGCTCTTAGTGAAGAAGAAAGTAGCTATTGTAGGCGCAGGTGTATGGGGAAGAACTCACGCATTCCTGTATAGAGAGCATCCAGAAGTTGAGCTAGTTGGCATCTGTGATCATGACAGAGAAAGAGCAAAGAGATTTGCCGAAGAGTTTGAAACTCCAAATGTATTTGAAGATCATCGCCTTATGCTAGATAGGCTTGACTTTGATGCAGTATCGGTAGTCACACCGGACTTCGCTCATGGTGAGATCGTTGTCGATTGCGCAAATGCCGGAAAGGATATCCTCGTAGAGAAGCCAATTGCAACAACTAGGGAGGATCTGATCAGGATATCAAAGGCGGTAAAGGCAAACAACATAAGGGTAATGACCGATCTTCACAATAGATGGAGTCCTCCATTTGCGGTCGCCAAACAGATGCTTGATGATGGGGAACTCGGAACCCCGGTAAGCGCCTATTTCAGATTGAATGACGTTCTCTGGGTT
>DSBT01000028.1 GCA_011045915.1 Mesotoga infera | reverse complement strand
GATTAGCGATCCGCCGGCCAGAACGTAATCAGCGAGCATCTGAACTTTGTTCGGACCCATCGGTACTTTGAACATATCCGGGTACATAGTCAGGGTGTTTCTTCCGCAGTCGCTTATGATTACCACATTGAACTTGGAGAGTTCTTCGGAAGTGGCCGGGAACATGCTCAACACTTGATGGTTAGGAATATGTGTCACTTCTATGTCCTCAAAGGCCTTCATCGGCTCTTTGAAATACACCGAGTAATCGTCAAATCCTCCCAGTTCCACAACGTCGAATCCCTTTGTGTGAATCTTAGTAACTGTCCAAGTCTCTCCAAGTAGAAAGACTTTCTTTTTCAACTCAACACCTCCTTAGCATTTATGTGACTTTGATCATTAACCTTTTACCGAACCCATTAATAGACCCTTTACAATCAGTTTTAGAAAGAAAACATACACTAGAAGAACTGGAAGAACAGATATCATCACTCCCGCCATCTGGATGTTCCATGATGCTACTGTTGTGCCTTTAAGATTTCCGATAGCGACTGTAAGGGGTTGGGAGTTCACCCCTCTAGTCAGTATCAGCCCAAAGAGGAACTCGTTCCAGATATTCGTGAACTGAAAGATAGCGACTACCGCAAAACCTGGCAGTGATAGAGGGAGTGCAATTCTGAAGAAAGTGCCGATGTAACTGCAGCCGTCTATCCTTGCGCTATCCACAACTTCAGTGGGCAGGGATTCGAAGTAATTCCTGAAAAGCAGAGTCGTTATTGGTACACCATAGGCGGTATGCGTCAGTATTAAACCCCAATAAGAGTTGTACAACCCTATGCTCCCTATGAATCTCAATAGCGGTATCAGTATCGACTGTGGAGCTATGTAAAATCCGAGAACCAATATGAGAAAGAGAACGGAGCTCCCTCTGAATTTCAGTTTAGAATATCCAAAACCTCCCCAGGCACCGAGTGCCGAAGATATCGCCGTTGCCACCATTGTTATCACGAAGCTGTTCCAGATCGGTCTGTCTATCTCCGAAAAGGCCTTGAGATAGTTCGCAAATTCAGGGTTTCTTACGATGTTGACGGGACCGTACGCCAGCTCTTGATTGTTCTTGAGAGAAGTGTTTACCGCAGTATAAATCGGGAACAAATAGAAAAACGCTGCGATGAAGAGCAGTAGGTAAATAATGCTCTTCTTTGTCACATCCTTGGCTCTTGAGATTGGTCTCATTGTCGTCTTACTCATATTCGCTTCTCCTGAGTCTCGCAAAGAAAGGAATGACTATCAAGATCGATATAACAAACATCACGATCCCGACCGAAGCACCATATCCAAATCTGTTTCTGTTGAAGGCCGTCCTAAACATAAAAGTCGAAAGTATCTCAGAAGAACTACCCGGTCCTCCACCGGTCATAAGCCAGACAAGATCGAATACTCTCAATGAATACATGAGCAGAATCATTAGAACTGTCAAGGTTGCCGGCCTCTGCATCGGGATAATTACTTTCATGTATCTCTGGAAAGTGGAGGCTCCATCGATCTTTGCAGCTTCACTTATTTCGGGAGCAACCCCACTGATTCCCGCATAGTAGACGAGTGTTGAAAAGCCTGAAAACTGCCACACATAGGCGATAGCAATACAAAACAGAGCCTGTTTGTCGGAAGTGATCCACGGCTGAGCAAGCGAGCCAAGCCCTATGGCTCTAAGCAGAGCATTTATGGAACCTATCTGAGGAGAAAACATCCACGTCCACATCGATGCCGATGCTACAAAGGAAAAGGAGAGCGGGAGCAAAAATATCAACCTGAATATCTGTCTTCCTTTTAGATTGAGATCCAAAAGTACAGCTAAGAAAAGGCCAAGAGGAACCGTTACCCCGATGAACACAAGAGTAAGCTTCAGAGTATTTACCAGCGAAGCCTTGAAGACCCTGTCTGTTGAAAAAAGTCTTATGTAATTGTCGAGGCCGACGAAATCTCCTGCCGAGCCAACGTCCCGCCAATTAGTGAACGATACTTGGAGTGTCCATGCAGTGAAGCCATAGACAAACAGGCCAACAAGAATCAAACCTGGTAAAATGAATAGTAAGATCTGTACCCTCTTGCTCAAATAATCCAACTCCTTTGTTTCGAATTACGTTTGAGCACGAACGGCCGGCAGGTGCCCTTACACCTGCCGGTCTGTTTTAGAACAAGAAAACTTCTTCGTAAGCGTAATCAAAATTGCCCAAAGTGGTGTCGTTGATCTCCGGCGTATTGAAGAATTCACTAAAAGCCGTCCCGAATACGTCCAGATACGATTCCGGCGGAGCACCAAACTGCGATAAAACCTTCACAACACCATCGTCACGGAAGTATCCCAGTATCTCCTTAGTGATGTCGTCGTAAACATCCAGCGGAGCGTCGAGAACGAACGGCGCCGCGCCTTTGATCGGGCAGAATGTATTGGCTGCTTTTACAGTTGTTAGGAACTGTATCCAGTCCTTTGCGATCTTTCTGTCGACTCCTATTGGAAGAACGAAACAGTCTGCGTG
>DSBT01000027.1 GCA_011045915.1 Mesotoga infera | reverse complement strand
TCCTTAACTTTTCTCATTTCTACACCTCCTTTTATTAAACTCTGGTTCTACATTCATAATATATCACATAAAATAATAAAAAGTCAAGTACATAAATAAAAATATTTTCGATCACTATAATTATTTCTTCTATAAAAATAAGTATTTGTTTTATAGATCAATTAAATAGTGATTTTTACGGAATCAGGAAGTTCTTCTGGGAATAAACTGTAGAAGTCGATCAAAATATTGTCTGAACGTACCGCTATTTGAATCGAAATACTGTGATTGTGCTTTGAGAATATGGAGTTGATATTCAATGAAAGCAGAAGGTGGTCCAATAATCCAATTAAACTCCAAAGTATGGAAATCATTTCACTTTCAAATTATAATCAAGAATGAAGGCGGGTGGTATATGGAATGATCGATTTATGAGGAGTAAGTGCATAATATGTGGTTCCGCCACTCGAGAGATTCTTCACAAGAAATTTCAACTTAAATATCACTACTGCGACATGTGTGGCTTCATTTCAAAGGATGCAGAGAATCGAATCTCTCAGGAAGATGAGTTGAAGATATATAGGAAACACAATAACAGCATAGACGATCCCCGATATGTTGCCTATTTCAAGGATTTCATCGATTCTGCCGTGATTGATTTCGTTTCTTGTGGAAGAAGCGGGCTTGATTTTGGAAGTGGTCCCTCACCTGTATTGGCAACGATTCTCGATAGAGATTATGGTTTTGATATGGATATTTATGATCTGTTCTTCGCGCCAAACATGGTCTTCTCGGGAAAGAAGTATCATCTAATTACCTCAACAGAAGTATTCGAACACCTTGGTGATCCTTTGGAGTATTTCAAACTGCTAGCAGGCTGTCTCAAAGACGATGGACTGCTTTCAATAATGACTCTTTTTCACCCTTTGGATGATGAAGAATTTCTTGACTGGTATTATGTTAGAGATATGAGTCATATATCATTCTTTACCGGCAACACTATGAAGGTCATTTCAGAAATTTCTGGACTTGACTTAGTGTTTACGGATAATAGGAGATATACCTCGTTCAGGCTGAAGAGATAACATCAATTCTTGGGCATCAAGTCATAAGTGAAAACAGACCCTCTATTTGAGGGCCTGCTTTTCAGTTTAGGAATTTCCGAACAGGGGTGGGGTCTAGGAAATCTGTCTTTGTATAATCAAGTCAAATAAGAGATATGTCTCAAGAGAATGTGATTTTGCATACCAGTATCGATGTTCCTCGACCAATTCTAGTCTATCCAAGATGTATGTCAATTAACTCAGCGTGACCATTTATTAAGCATCTGTGTACTTCTTTTCTGCATGTAAAACCACAAGCTAAATGGTCGTAGCCGATTAAACAATCAGCAGGATTTCCAGACATTGATTAACCTCTTCATGGCCTCTTCAACGATGGCTCTAGGACATGCAAGATTTACTCTCATGAATCCTTCACCTTCCATGCCAAATATAGAGCCGTCTTCAAAACCAACCTTTGCCTTTTCATACAGCAAATTCTTGAGCTCTTCCACACTCATGCCTGTACCCCTAAAATCAATCCATGCAAGATACGTTCCTTCAAGCTCGGTGACCTTTACTTCCGGGAAGTTTGCTTTCAAGAAATCTCTCATGTACTCGAAGTTTCCACTGATGTATTCAAGCAATTCTTCAAGCCAGTGTTCGCCCTTGTTATAAGCTGTTTGAAGTGCGATTGTGCCAAAAACATTAGACATTCCGGCTCCGACAGAACTCAACATGTTCGAGTACTCACTTAGAAGTGTGCTAGAAGATGAAATCACCGCCGCCGAAGAAAGTCCCGCGAGATTGAAGGTCTTGCTTGGAGCTACACATGTAAGTGTGATAGAAGAAACCTCTTCAGATATCGTGGCGATCGGTATATGTCTGTTGTTACCAAGCACAAGGTCCGAATGAATCTCATCAGAAATAATCTTGATGTTACTGCTCAAGCAGATCTCTCCGAGCTTTGAAAGTTCATCTCTTGTCCAAACTCTCCCTACCGGATTGTGGGGACTGCAGAGGATGATAATCTTTGTTCTCGAATCAATCCTCCTTTCCAGATCTTCGAAATCCATTGTGTATCTTCCGCCGGACTCAATCAAAGGGTTCAGAATCAACTGACGGCCCGTTTCTTCAATTGCTTTGAAGAAAGGATAATATACTGGTGTCTGCACAATGACCTTGTCTCCCGGATGAGTGAGTGCCATGATGGCAATATGAACTGCCGGGACTACTCCGGGTGCATGTGAAATCCACTCTTTTTCTACTTCCCATCCATGCCTTCTAGAGAGCCAGCTCACAATAGATTCGTAGTAGCTGTCCGATCGTGCGGTATATCCGTAGATACCGTGTTTGGCCCTGGTTACAATCGCTTCTACGACTTCAGGTGGTGATTCAAAATCCATATCGGCTACCCACATCGGCAGGAGGTCATTTTTCCCAAAAAAGAGATCTGCATGGTCCCATTTGATACAATCCGTTCCTCTTCTTTCGATAATTTTATCAAAGTTGTACTTCACTGCTTTCCTCCATCTTCAAAGTTGTGGGCATAACCCATAAGAAAATTTAGCCTCAAAAGAGCGCCCGAAGAACGAAGAATCATGAGATATCACAATTACTCAATGAAAGGAATGTCGATTCCGGTAAAAAAACACTCTGGGATCTCCGGCTCGGGATGTTCGTGCCTAATCTTTTCCTTAATCTGATTAAGATAGCCTTCGGCAGCTGATTTCCACGTATATTTTTCAGTGACGCGATCAACTCCCCTGGAACTCATCTCTTCCCAGAAATCGCTGCCGCTAAAGATAGCTCTCTTAATCCCACGAGCAATGTCTTCTGTTTCAAGCGGATCGACAAGTATTCCGTATTCTATGTTGTTTTCTCTCAGAGTTTCTACGGGGCCTCCGCTAGACGTTGCCACTGCTGGCAGACCACAGGCCATCGCTTCAATCGGGGCGAGGCCAAAAGGTTCATAGAGAGAAGTTAGAGCGAATACCGATCTTCTCTTCGATCCAATTCTGTATAGAGCGGCCAGTTGAAGCTGGTTCTCAATATCCATGAAGATGACTCTATCCATTATTTCGTTTCTCGATATCTGATCTATGATTTCTCTAAGCACTGAGCGATCCGGTTCTTCAAGTGAACTGTATTCCTCGTATGGATCGTGCAGACCGCGAGTTACAATTACCAGGTTGCTTGTGCTGTTCAATTCTCTGTCTTTTGCGAATGCCCTTACCAATCCAATGTGATTCTTTTTTTGCTCAAGCCTGCTTGCCACAATAATCATGGGAAGTTGAAGTCGGGACAGATCTGAAAACCTTTCGACGGCTTTCCTGAATTTTCTTTCGATCATTCCATCTAGTTCGGTTGAGTTCGTAGTAAATATATCTGTATTGACTCCTGGAGGAACAACAGAGTACCTTGAGTCGTTTCCAACGTCAGAGAAGTCCCTGTAGAGTCTATGACTGTACTGCTGAAACCTCTCCATAGATGTAGAAACGAAGTTGATTGCTGAATACTTCATTGCAATTCTTTCGGCCGCGATTCTGAAGGAGAAGTTGAACTCTCTTTCGATTTGGAGTCTGTCTGCTCCAGTTTGGAGTAGTTTATCAAGTTTTTGAGCACCAAGAGAGTGAGCCGTGAAGGAGTAAGGAATTCCAGTCTCCCTAAATAGCATTGCTCCAGTCAGCCCACCATCTCCGTAATGAGTTGTTACGAAATTCGGTAGTGTGCGTTCTGCATGGTAGAACTCTTTTATTCTTTTTGCGAACTCACCCAGATGGGGCCAGAGTTCTTCTTTCCTCAAAAAGCCTTCGGGGCCGAAGGGGATTCGAACGATTCTCAGGTTGTTTCTTCCCGGGTAAGAATCGAATTCATCGGAAAACTCCGGCCATCTATCATCGACTATCCTCCTTGTAACAATGTCACAATTGATTCCCATTTCCGACATGGCCGACGCGATCTCCTTCACATAGACTAATTGACCTCCAAAGTCGGGATGTGTTGTCCAGTAACTGTCGTTCCTGTCGAAATTCCCCTGGGGATTTATAAACGCAACTCTCATCAATTATCACCCGCCTCGAAAATTGCCTTCAGCGCTTCCACAGAAGGCAAGATTACATCTTTTCCCTCATGTTCGATTCTGAAAGCCGCACAGTAGTTCCCATAAACAGCTGATTCGAATACGTCCTTTCCATTAAGCAATCCGAAGAGAAGACCCGACCAAAAAGCGTCTCCTGCCCCTGTGATGTCTACGACTCTTCTAGCGCAAGGCAGAAGTGTTTCAATTCTTCTTCCGTCAGATATAATCGTGCCTTTGTGGCCGAGAGTCAGAACAACGTTCCTTGCTCCGGCCTCATGGAATCTGCGAATGTAATCCAAAGGTTTCCCGGGGCCGAAAATGTGATATGAGTCATCTTCGGAAGGCTTGACGATAAAGCAGTACCTCATAAACTCTTTAATGAAGGATTTGCCGTCTTGGTTTGTCTCCCATAGCACTTCTCTGTAATTAGGATCGAATGCAATCTTAATTCCCATTTTCAAAGCAAGAGCGATCAATTTCATGCAGACGGCTCTTGTTCTCTTCCTTGAGAGCGGCCATGATGTAAAATAAATGAATTCGACACTGTTCAGAAAATTATGAATGTCTTCAGGTTCTTCGAGAAAACAGTCAGCACCTCTAATTGCCATGAACTGAGGAGTCGATTGTGACTTCGAAACAAACACAAGAGAAGTATTAGCTTGAGGGTCCAGCTGGACAAATGAGGTGTCGATGCCTCTGGAGCGCAGATGTGTCAAATACGCTCTTCCAAAGAAATCGTCACCCAATCTTGAGAGAAGAGCTGTATCTACACCAAGACCGTTAAGATTCAAGACAAGGTTTCCCGGAGAACCCGCGAAGAATCTTCCAAAAGAAGATGCTTCGCCAAGATCCTTCACGACGCTGCTAGATATAAGGTCGATAAGCAGTTCGCCTACGACTGCGACTCTTGACAATTCAATGCCTCCTTCAATCATAAGTCTATCATCACAAATGAAATTTCGAGTAACTGCTTCAAAAACTGCCAGGGAGTTGACTTATAGAGGTTGTTCCTCAGCCGGCTAAGCAGTGTATAGTATAATTAAATTAACACTTAATACACATATTTGAGACGGGAGGTTAGTAAATGTCCGAATCCACCATTGAAAAGCATAAAAGGAGATATATTGCTGAAGATCTTGATCTGTCTGTATGGGAGAATTTGGAGGGCGAGTTGAAGAAACTGGAAGAATTCGAAATTGCTGACGGGGATTCGCTCGAGGATTTTCTCAACTATTGGAGTGAGCTCTTCATGATCCTTCAAGAGCAACTCGCGTGGAAATACATAGACATGACTAGATTCGCGGACAACGAAGATAAGAGACTCGAGTACTCAAGGTTCTACGCAGAGGTCTACTCAAGATCTGAGCCTTACAAGATCAAATTAATGAATAAGTATCATTCCAGCCCCTTCAGAAATGATCTCGACAGCCACAGATATGAAAACTTCGATGCCATAGTGTCGAATACCGTGGAGCTCTTCAGAGAAGAGAATCTCGCCCTGGAGATTCAGGAGAAGAAGATGGCTTCTGAATATGCGGCCATTATTGGTTCTCTAACGGTTAATTATAGAGATCACGAGTATACTCTATCGCAGCTCTCTAAGTTTCAACTTGAGCCTGACCGTTCAGTTAGGGAAGAAGCGTGGCGGCTTTCCATGAGCAAGTTGAAAGAAGTGCACAAGAATCTGGAAGAACTCTTTGACAGACTTCTGGCGGTCAGAGTACCACAAGCCGAAAATGCGGGATTTAGAAGTTACAGGGACTATATGCACCTGAAGAAGAACAGGTTCGTCTACTCGGTTGACGATGTCATTAGGTTTCATGAATCGGTGGAAAAAATTGTTGTACCATTCGTTGCTGAACTCAACGAAAAAAGAAGGAAACAGCTTGGACTGCAGAAGTTGAGACCCTGGGACTTGAGTGTTGAGCCCTCTGGAAAAGTACTAAAACCCTTCAAAACTATGGAGGAATTTGTTCAAAAGGCAATAAGAATTCTTGAGAAAGTTGACCCCGAGTTCGGCAGAAATCTATTCAAGATGAAGGAAAATGGTTTGCTTGATCTTGAAAACCGAAAGGGGAAGGCTCCCGGTGGTTACAATTACCCGCTTGACGAAACCGGTGCCCCCTTCATTTTTATGAATGCAACGGGAACGCCGGCAAATGTACGGACTATACTTCATGAATCGGGCCACGCAATGCATTCATTTGCAACCGTTAATGAGAAGTTGATTGCCTACAGACATGCAACACATGAAGCTGCTGAACTTGCTTCAATGTCGATGGAGCTTCTGACGATGGATTACTGGGATGAATATTACTCGGCCGATGAGGTTAGGATTGCCAGACTGGAGGAGTTAACTGGCACTTTGAGTTTCCTGCCTTGGTGTATGGTTGTCGACTCTTTCCAGCAGTGGATATATACGAATCCAGATCACTCTTCTAAAGAAAGGGATAGGAAATTTGCGGAGATTTTTGATCGTTTCAACACCGGTGTTGAGTGGACAGATCTGGAAGATTTGAAGGAAATTCGATGGCTCCTTCAGCCTCACATATTTACGAACCCATTCTATTACATTGAATATGGCATAGCTCAACTTGGAGCACTTGCGATCTACAAGAATTACAGGCAGCGGGGTCCTAAAGCCATCGAAGAGTATAAGAGGTTTCTTTCTATGGGATACTCAAGGCCCCTAGATGAGTTATTTGAAAGCGCAGGAATAGAGTTCGATTTCTCGGAGAAGCACCTGTCGGAACTCATTCATTTCGTTGGGAGTGAGCTAGTGTCTCTGTAAAAGGCTCTGTGTTTTCGCGACAATAGACACTTCCTCATGGTAGCTAGCCATCAACGACCGGGTTAAAATTGGCGGAGGAGGTGTTTTCATGAAGAGATTAATCTTTGTAATTTTACTGCTAATAATTCCCTTGGTTGGAATAGCGCAGGTAGAAGAATTGAAGGCAAAGCTGGCAGAGAATCCTCTGGATTTCGAGAGCCTTCAGGCCCTCTTGAAAATCTATGATGAAGACTATGATTTTGAGAGTTATGGAACAACTTTGAAAGAGGTAGTGTCGGCGATCGCCGAAATACCCGAACCCATGTATCAAGTGATAAAAGAAGCAATAGAGAAACTTATCGATAACTACTATTCAGATTATGCCGAGGCAATTTCGGAAAGGCTATATGAACTTGAACCAAAACGAGATTCGCTCTTGCTCTACTTGAAAACGTTGAACAGCAACTGGAACCTGTCGGAAGATATTGTTAGAGAAGCCGTAGGTAGGCTTGGAGGAGATCAAGTCGAGACCTATGTCTTTCTGCACGATGAATCTGCCGAGCTTTATCCAGCTGAACTGCAGTTGATAGTATCGAGAATTCTGGTGGAGGATTTTGGAGAAACAGACTACCTAATACCTTATATTGTCGGGCTGCTGGATGACTACGATTTTTCCACGGCGAGAAGCCTTTTGAACGAGAACTCAGAACTGCTCTATTCAGAGCCAATGTTTTATTACCTCAATGGAATTCTAGATCTGGAGGGCGGCCACTACGACGATGCCGTCGATTGGTTTCTGCAGGGCAAAGCTTATGATGATGGATCGGATATTCATGAGGCGTTGTCCCTGATCTACTATATCTATATTCCGGAGCATGTAAGCGCATTAT
This sequence comes from Mesotoga infera, assembly GCA_011045915.1. NCBI lineage: Bacteria > Thermotogati > Thermotogota > Thermotogae > Kosmotogales > Kosmotogaceae > Mesotoga > Mesotoga infera. Next base: position 511 of record DSBT01000027.1, on the reverse strand, counting down.
TCAGCGCCATCGTTCTTGCTGATGATGAAGCGTCTCTAACCTCAAATATTCAGGAGTTTATGGTTAACTATGAAGAACTTCCGTGGATCTTCTCCTGGATTTCGAGAGTGCCTGAACCTAAGAAATTGGTAGAGATACTTTCCGAGGAAGAGGCAGTAATTTCATACAACTCGGTAAATTTCGATATGGAAAAAATTAGTATAGGGTTCTACGATATTGCAGGAGTACTTCAGGGCAATGTAGCCAACGCTATTTATGGGCAGTTTTTGGACGCCAGAACCTTTGTTTATATCTCCGAAAACATGGAAGGAGTTTTTGTAGAAGGAGAGAGAAAGGCGAGATTTGATGGATTTGATGTCTATTCGCTCTCGCCTGACAGGAGCAGGTTCTTGATTATGGATACCTGGGGAGAGACAATCTCTATGGTAGACAGCGATATGAGTATCCTGTGGTCATTACCTGCAGAGTATTCAATGATTCCGGTTGCCTGGTCCCCGGATGGTTCGAGAAT
>DSBT01000026.1 GCA_011045915.1 Mesotoga infera | reverse complement strand
TCTTAACAGCTTGAATTAGGAATAGCGGAGAACGGGGTGATTACATAAATGACTCTGAATTGTGATAAACTAGTCTCGTTAAACATTATGCTTTTCCTTTTCGATATCCGGACTATCCGGCTTCTATTTCGGTCAACCAGAAATTAATGATTAAGGGATGCCTATCTGGCAGCCTCAATTCCTAATAAAAGGGGGTTTTTGAATGCGTAAAGCACTATTAGTTCTGCTGGTAGTTCTTGTAAGCGCGGCTTTCATGTTTGCTGCGGATTTCCACATTGGTGTTGTAACAGGAACTGTATCGCAGTCCGAAGACGATCTCAGAGGCGCCGAAGCATTGATCAAGAAATACGGAGATGCTGCTTCCGGTGGGATGATCGTACATCTTACCTACCCTGACAACTTCATGTCTGAGCAGGAGACAGTCATCGCACAGATAACCGGTCTCGCAGACGATCCTCTAATGAAGGCAATCATTGTTAATCAGGCTATTCCTGGAACAGTCGAGAGCTTCAGAAGAATCAGGGAAACAAGACCGGACATCATTCTCCTGGCAGGTCTTCCTCACGAAGATCCTCCAATGCTAGCCGATGCAGCTCACCTTTCAGTCAACGCTGACTCACTGGCACGTGGATACCTAATAATCTACACGGCCAAGCAGCTGGGCGCCGAGAAGTTCATGCACATCTCGTTCCCAAGGCATATGTCCTACGAACTTCTTTCAAAGAGAAGAGACATCATGAGAGCCGCTTGTGAAGAACTCGGTCTCGAGTTCATAGACATGGGTTCTCCGGACCCTGTCAGTGACGTTGGAATCGCCGGCGCACAACAGTTCATTCTGGAGAAAGTCCCCGCCTGGCTTGATGAGTATGGAGTAAACACTGCATTCTTCTGTACAAACGATGCCCACACAGAACCTCTTCTCAAGAGAGTCGCAGAACTTGGCGGTTATTTCATCGAAGCCGATCTGCCTTCTCCTTTGATGGGCTATCCCGGCGCGCTCGGCGTATCCTTTACCGAAGAGGAAACTGGCAACTGGCCAGCAATTCTCGCCAAGGTGGAAGAAGCCGTTGTTGACAAGGGTGGAGCTGGAAGAATGGGAACATGGGCCTACTCGCTTGGTTATACAACAACCGCAGCGCTTGCAGAACATGCAAAGAATGTCATTGAAGGCAAGTGTGAAGTAGACGACTTTGATGCAATCATGGCGGCTTTTGCTGAATACACACCTGGAGCGGCGTGGAATGGAAGCTATTACGTCGATGCCGATGGAATTGAGCAGGAAAATTACCTCTTGATCTATCAGGACACCTACATATTTGGAAAAGGTTACATGGGTATCACTGAAATTGAGGTTCCTGAGAAGTTTCTGAATTTCTAAACTGAATAACGCCAAGAGGGGGGGCAACCCCCCTTTTCTTGACTCTTTCTAACGTTCGGTATTTGGGGTGAAGTCATGGACGAAAAGCAATATCTGCTGAGGATGGAGAACATCAGCAAGGACTTTTTTGGAAATCAGGTTCTAAAAGATGTGACCATAAAAGTTGGAAAAGGCGAAATAATCGGACTTGTTGGTGAGAACGGAGCGGGCAAGTCCACATTAATGAATATCCTCTTCGGACTATCTGTCATTCACGAGACGGGAGGCTTCCAAGGAAAGATATTCCTTGAAGATACCGAAGTAAATTTCGCGAGTCCATTTGAAGCTATTGAAGCCGGTATTGGAATGGTACATCAAGAGTTCATTCTGATTCCGGGTTTCACTGCAACGGAGAACATTCTTCTGAACAGAGAGTCCACCAATTACAATGTATTCGTTGAAGTCTTCGGAGAAAGACTTCGCACACTCGATAGAGTGGAGATGAACAAGAGGGCTGTAACCGCAATCGAGAAGCTTGAGGTCCAACTTGATCCAAACATGCTGGTAAGCGAGATGCCGGTTGGCCACAGGCAGTTCACTGAAATTGCAAGAGAGATGGACAGGAAGTCGACGAAGCTTCTGGTTCTTGACGAGCCTACGGCAGTTCTTACTGAATCAGAAGCTGATACTATGTTGAAGGCTGCCAGAAAGCTCGCCGACCGAGGCCTGTCGATAATCTTCATAACTCACAGGCTTAGCGAGGTTCTGGAAATAGCTGATAGGCTGATTGTATTGAGAGACGGTCAGGTAGTTCGTGAACTGGAGTCATCCAAGACTACTCCGAGAGAGGTTGCTTCTCTGATGGTCGGCAGAGAGATAAAAGACGCCAGTTCTGTGCGTTCAAAGGACAACGAAAAGTCTGAAATTGTTCTCGACATAAAGGATCTATGGGTGGACATGCCTGGAGAACAAGTCAACGGTGTCAACCTTCAAGTACACAAGGGTGAGATTCTCGGAATTGGCGGCCTCGCAGGTCAAGGAAAGCTCGGGATTGCGAACGGAGTGATGGGTCTCTTCCCGGCGGAAGGCGAAGTCCACTATAAAGGCGAGATCCTCCCTCTCAACAATCCGGTCAGCGTCTTGAGCAAAGGAATCGCTTTTGTTTCTGAGGACAGAAGGGGAGTGGGCCTTCTTCTAGATGAACCGATAGACTTGAATATTGTGTTCACTGCGATTCAGATCCAGGGAAGGTTCATCAAGAATTTCCTTGGCGGACTGGTTAAGTGGCGAGACGACAAAGAGATATCGAGAGTTGCAAGAGAATATGTCGAATCGCTGCAGATCAAATGTGTCAGCGAAAAGCAGGAGGCGAAAGAACTTTCGGGCGGCAATCAACAGAAGGTCTGTCTTGCAAAGGCCTTTGTTCTCGAACCTGATCTTCTTTTTGTTTCCGAGCCCACCAGAGGAATCGATGTGGGTGCAAAAAGCGTGGTCCTTGAGACACTCAGAAGGCAGAATAGAGAACACGGAACGACAATAATTATGACATCTTCTGAGCTTGAAGAGCTCCGTTCCATTTGCGATAGGATTGCCATTGTAAACGAAGGAAAGATATTTGGAATTCTTCCGCCTACAGCTGATCCGGCCGACTTCGGTCTACTGATGCTGGGTGAACAGGAAGAGGTGAAGTCAGGTGTTTGAGAGTATTGGAAAGCTCATTGAAAAGGCCGGCTGGCCCAGAATAATAATTGCTCTCTTCCTGCTTTCCATGTTCGCGATAGCTCCATTTGTCAACATAAGCATTGGGACATCTATCAGCGATACAATTGTCAGGTTTGCAATGAATTCTGTTCTTGTTCTTTCGCTAGTTCCAATGGTACAGTCCGGTTGTGGACTGAACTTTGGAATGCAGCTCGGTGTTATAGCGGGATTGATTGGAGCCGTTACCAGTATTGAGCTCGGAGTTACCGGGCTTGCAGGATTTCTAACGGCAATAGGAATAGCCATTCCCTTTGCCGCGATTCTTGGTTTTTTCTACGGATTGCTCTTGAACAGAGTAAAGGGCGACGAGATGGTCGTCGCAACTTACGTCGGATTCTCTTCAGTCGCTTTCATGAGCATGATGTGGCTTCTCTTGCCATACAAGAGCCCAAACATGATTTGGGGATATGGCGGTTCGGGACTGAGGACAACAATCAGTGTCGAAGGATACTGGCTGGGGGTCCTAAACAATTTCCTCAGCGTTCGAATCGGCAATTTCTTTCTCCCGACCGGAACGATTCTTTTCTTCGCTCTGATAGCGCTGCTCGTCTGGTCATTCTTTAAGACGAAACTTGGAACTGCAATGACAGCAGCCGGATCGAACCCTGTATACGCAAAAGCTGCCGGTGTCAACGTCGATAGAATGAGAATCCTCTCGGTTGTGATATCAACAGTCATCGCTGCGGTTGGAATTCTCGTCTATGAGCAGAGTTTTGGATTCATCCAGCTTTACATGGCCCCTCTTCTAATGGCCTTTCCTGCCGTGGCCGCCCTCTTGCTGGGAGGCGCTTCGGTGTCGAAAGCGTCGATGGGCAATGTCATCATAGGAGCATTCCTATTCCAGGGAATTCTTACGATGACTCCGTCCGTTATGAATAACTTGATTAAGAGTGACATGTCCGAGGTAATAAGAATAATCGTCTCCAACGGTATGATCGTTTACGCTTTGACGAGAAAAATGAAGGTGAGAAAATGAAAGATCAGAGCTTAACACGCGCAAAGAATCCATTGGTGAGGTTTGCAATATCCAATGCGGTTCCGATACTCTTCATAATTCTCCTGATATTCGCCGTGCCGTTGTCGGGGTTTTCAAGTGATTACCTCCTAAATGAAATCATTACGAGGCTTGGAAGAAATTCCTTCCTTGTCATATCTTTGCTCATACCGGTAATGGCCGGTATGGGACTGAATTTTGGAATAGTTCTTGGCGCCATGGCAGGTCAGATTGGTCTAATTTTCATGCTTGACTGGGGAGTAGTAGGAATCCCGGGTATTGTCCTTGCGATGCTCGTCGGGACTCCTATTGCCATACTTCTCGGACTTCTGGCTGGGACAATTCTTAACCGGGCAAAGGGTAGAGAGATGGTTACTTCTATGATTCTCGGGTTTTTCATAAACGGAATCTACCAGTTCACTATCCTATACGGTATGGGGAGCGTTATTCCAATCTCTAGCAACAAGTTGTTGCTTCCCCGAGGATACGGTGTCAGAAATGCCCTTGACCTCCTAAGCGTCAGAAAAGTACTCGATAATATGTGGTCGATAGAGATCAGCGGTGTTTCGATTCCACTGGGAGTCTTTTCGATTATTGCTGCTCTATGTATCTTTGTCTTCTGGTTCACAAGAACAAAACTCGGGCAAGACATGAGGGCCGTTGGTCAGGATATGCAAGTGGCAGCAACTGCAGGCATAAACGTCGACCGAACAAGAACGCTCTCGATAATCATCTCCACAGTACTCGCCTGTTTCGGTCAGATCATTTTTCTTCAAAACATAGGAACTATTAATACCTACAACTCACATGATCAGGTCGGAACCTTTGCAATCGCCGCCCTCCTAATTGGAGGCGCTTCCGTTGCCAAAGCAACCATTCCGAACGTCTTCATCGGGATCACTCTCTTCCATCTCACTTTCATTGTAGCTCCAAGAGCTGGGAAAGAACTGCTAGGTCAGGCTCAGATTGGTGAGTACTTCCGGGTCTTCGTATCATACGGAATAATCGCAATCTCACTGGCTCTTTACGCCTGGAGAAGACAGGTGGAGAAAGAGACTGAAAGAAGACAGGCAAAAGCTGCGATCAAGGCGGCAATTGAAGATGGGACGGGAGGGTGATTGTATGAAAAGAAACGTGATTAGAATCGCCCTTGTGGTAGTTCTGGTAGCTCTTGGCTTCGGTCTCTATGTATTGGGCAAGGAGCACCAAATATTCGTCGATAACAAAGACATAGTTATAGACGGTGTCGAATACAAATCCGAAAACACAATAAAGGTCGTTGTCGACAACGTGGATCTCGAGGAAGTGAAAAAGGGTAAGAGAAAGGTCGCATATACGCCGGGACCCTGGCACAAAATCACTGCAGTTGAAATGCTTCCCGATGGCAGCACAAGGGAAGTTGAACGCAAGTTCACCTTGTCTCCGAGTGATGTGGCAGTCGTCAATTTGGTAGCTCTCTTCGAGGTCGAGGACGGGTGGCTGGAAATACAATGATCTGATGGCGAAAGTCTGAACTGTATCCTTCAGAAATAGAGAACCATTCGGGACTGAACTCACCAACAGTTCAGTCCCTTTTCTTTTGCCAGACTTCCTAGAAGCAATTCTGATCTTGCACAACTTTCTGATTTATCTCAGCTTAATCTCCACAAACGATCCCATGCTAACGAGTGAGGCCGGCCAAGAGCAGCTCAGGTCACAATGCGTTAGCAGACTCGCTCCAGAATATCCGCTGCAGGCTCAATAACAAGGGCCCGCTGATCGCTGACAAAGACAACGTTGACCGTCAACGTCCTCGAGAAGATCAAAAGCAGATCCCGGATCAAGCCCGGGATGTCGAGCTCAGTAACCCCGAGAACCGCAAATGGGTCATCCGCTTCTGTTCTCCAAACCCGCGACCCTAGACTCGAGACCCCCCGTCTGAAATCCATTCAGCATCTCTCTTTTCGTCCTGGAAGGACACTCTATTCTCATTCTTCCTGGCGGCTAATTGCGATATAATGAACATAGCCGATCGATACTCTCGGGTATCAACGTGATAAAAGGAGGGAAATTATGAAAAGATTCGATGGAAAAGTTGTTTTAATAACAGGAGGAAGTTCAGGAATCGGAGCCGATAGTGCAAGAGCATTTGCTGAGGAAGGAGCAAGTGTAATCATTTCGGACGTTGATGAAGAAAAGGGCAGAGAGCTCGCGCTAGAGATAAAGAAAGCTGGAGGAAACGCCCGATTCATGAAACATGATGTCTCAAGTTCTCAAGAGACAGAGAAAGTGATTGACTCGATTGTCGAAGAATTCGGAAGGCTAGATATTGCCTTTAATAATGCGGGAATAGGAGGACCTTCTTTTCCACTTTCGGAATATCCCCTTGAAGATTGGGAAAGGGTTATCTCGATAAATTTGCTCGGTGTATTCTACGCAATGAAGTACGAGATCCAGCAAATGCTCAAACAAGGCGGTGGAGCAATTGTGAATAACTCTTCCATTCTAGGCAAAGTAGGCTTCAATAATGCTTCTGCCTATGTAGCCGCAAAGCATGCCGTGGTTGGATTGACGAAAGCCGCGGCTCTGGAGTACGCGAGCAAGAATATCAGGATCAATGCTGTGAACCCCGCTTTCATTAAGACACCGCTGCTTGAGAACGCTGGCATGAAAGAGGGTACTGAGATGTATGAGATGCTTGTTTCCATGCATCCAGTAGGCAGGCTTGGAGACCCAAGAGAAGTGACAAACGCAGTTCTGTTTTTGTCGGGCGAAGAAGCTTCTTTTGTTCATGGAGAATCACTAATGGTAGATGGAGGATACACAGCAAGGTAAGAGTAACTACGAATAATGTTTATTCGGAGGACGCACGAGGCGTCCTCTTCTTCTATAATGTAATGTAGTATCGATTCAAAGGGGTGCTTAATGGAAGAAGCGACGCTTGAGTTCAAAGACCTTGAAAACATGCTTGAACACATCAGATCGGTTTTGACCAGCGTAGGTTTGAATAACCTGCGAGTTAAGTTTCCGGCTGATGTGACAAACATAAATGTTCGGGGAAGCTATGTATATATTAGCGTTTCTCAAGATTATGAAGAACGCGGTACGAAAAGACGAATAGACCTGAGCATGATCTCTGGAAAGCCTGCCTTTGCAAGGATGGGAAGACAGCTGGCTCTTAAGAGTTCATCAGATTTGAAAGGAAAGAAGTGGCTTTTCGAAGGCTCTCTCAGTTTCTACAAACCCCGCGCAAGCTTCTCTATCTGGGTAGACACGATCGCTCCGATCGGCGAGTCGGATATTACCGCACGAAGAAGGGAGATCTATACCGCTCTAAAAGTGCGGAACGCTTTGAGAACAGAAGAGCACGAACTCATCGAGTTGCCCCCGATAAAGAGAATTGCCGTGATATCGTCTTCGACTGCTGCGGGACTCGGTGACTTCTTCTCGAATATTTCTCTTGAATCTCCTTACAAACCCGTTGTTCATCTTTTTGAATCATATATGCAGGGAAACCGAACAGTCCCCGGAATCCTCTCCGCTTTAAAGAAGATCGCATCCTGTCCGGTCAAATACGATGTGGTTGTTCTGACAAGAGGCGGCGGCTCTGCGAGCGACTTGATGTACTTCGATAGCCTCGATCTGGGAATCGCTATTTCGGACTTTAGCAAGCAGTACTGCCCTGTGCTCAGCGCTATCGGTCACGAAAGAGACTTCACGATTCCGGACTTTGTCGCATGGAAGAGATTCGACACCCCGACGGCGGTAGCTAGAGGAATAAGTGAGCAAGTCATCGAATATGTATCCTCTTTGGAAGAATTCGCAGATCTTCTGGGCGAAGAGATAAACTGGTTATTCCAAAGAGCCTGGAGCGAGACCGATCCCGAAAGGCTTGGGATTATGTCGGACAGGATAGAGGACAACATTAATCGAACCGAGCATTTCTTTGAAGATGGAATAAGGGCTTTGTCAGGAACCATTCTTCACAGGATCGCTAAGGCAGTGAACGAACTTGGGTCCTTCAATCCCAGCAGATATCTTCTCTCGATCGAGCGCGCGATGAACGAAATATCTGCTCTTGCCGATGGCCTGATGAATAGGGCAGAGGCGGCCATCCAAAGAAGTCTCCAATACAGTGAAAGCCAGCTAGACGACGCAACATTGAGAAATCAGATCGACAGACATCTAATGAACGCAAATGGACAGGTTGAGCTTCTCGACAAGGGAATACTCAGAATGTTCGATGACAAAATCAGCGAGGCGGGTAACGACCTCGACAACCTCTTCAACGAACTCACATTGCATGGGGGATATGCTGCGTCACTTCTATTTGGTGGTGTGGTCCTGAAGAAAGCCGATAGAATCATTAACAGTATTACGATAGTCTCGCCTGGAGATGAAGTGGACTGCATTTTCAAAGATGGTGAAGCAAAAGCTACTATAGATGAAGTGAAATCGGAGGTATGACATGGATGAAAAGACTCTGGAATCAATTCTTAAACTGAAAGAAGATCAGATAAACTCGATGGACTTCAAAAAACTTCTTGGATACATAAGGGCGATTGACGAGTATTTCCGTGGTAACTCACAAATCGATGTTGAAGTAGCGCTTAAAGCTTACCAGAAAGCGATTCAGCTGCTTACAGCCGCACGACTTCGTTTGATCACCCTAAAAAGGGAAAAAGAGGAGCTTGACCAACAGTACTCGAGTTTTCTGAACTCTATTGAAGGAGAAGAGGTCCCCGAGGAACCTCAAGAGACACCTAAAGAAGGCGAAGATGGAAAACTCCCATTCTGAGAGCTTTCTGAGAGAAATTACTCTCAAGAACGGCAACTCTTGTCGTTTCTACAGAGCGGATATTGGAGACTCGGAGAGAATAATCGAATACATAAATTCAATAGCAGCCGAGTCAGATTTCCTCAGTTTTGGAAGAGGCGAGTTCACCATGAGCGGCGAGGATCAGAGACATATCATAAGTTCGTTCAAGGAGAGGAACAACTGCCTGATGGCTGTTGCCGAGTGCGATCAGAGCATTGTAGGCCTAATCACGATGCAGGGCGGCTCGAGAAAAAGAGTATACCACTGGGCAGAGATAGCTCTTTCCGTATCAAAGAAGTACTGGGGAATGAGAATTGGAAGAGAGCTCATTGAAGGTTGCAACTAAACATGCTGAAAATAACGGGATTACGAGGATCGGTCTGAAAGTCCGCACCGATAACGATCGGGCAATAGCTCTCTACAGAAAAACGGGCTTCGAAATCGAGGGAAAACTCAAGAAATTCATGAGAGTTAACGATAATTATTTCGATTTCTACCAAATGGGCCGAGATGTATGACTATTTCCTTCTGAAAAGAACGAGCAAACCAAAGGCGATAAGAACCGCACCTACTACTATCATTGTCCACTGGGAAAGCGATGAGGGAATCAGGGCGATCACTCCCACGGCAGTCAATATCGCAATCGGAATCAACAAACCGAAATTCTTTCTTCCATCCGCAAGATAGAGCTGCAGCAGCCCAAAGGCGGGAGCGAGAACGAAGAGCCCCCAACCTCCTAGAGAGTAGAAATCGGGAAAGACAACTCCAAGAGTGAGCGCAAGGGCAACGACCAGAAGAATTCCACCGGGAACAAGAAGGCCGTTAATACGCTTCTTAAAAGCGTTGTATTCCATAATAATACCTGGGAGCCAGATGAACAAAAGCCAGAAATTCGACAGAACTGCCGGCACAAAAATTATCACCAACCCAAGCGCAATAACTATCAAACCTAGAAAGACCTGAGAGAGTCCGCTCTCTTTCTTCACATTTTCTTCTTCCAT
>DSBT01000025.1 GCA_011045915.1 Mesotoga infera | reverse complement strand
GCGGATATCAGGTCAACACTCTTAATAATTGCAGCTCTATTCTTCATCTTGCCTCCTTTACGACCTTAATCTCGGATCAAGCACGTCTCTCAAACCATCACCAAGTAGATTGAATCCCAGACAGGAAATGAGGATAGCTATTCCAGGAAAAATCGCCATCGTCGGAGCTGTCTGGAGATAGTTCTTGGCTTCGCTCAGCATGCTTCCCCAGGAGGGAGTCGGCGGTTGAATTCCTAGCCCAAGAAAGCTTAAGGTAGCCTCACTTATAATCGCTCCCGCAAAATTTAACGAAGCGTAGATTATTATCGTGGGAAAGACATTGGGCAGTATGTGAAACATGATCACCCAAAGATTTGACCCACCCATAAGTCTGGCAGCCGTAACGAACTCCTCGTTCCTGTAAGTCAACACCGCACTCCTGACAACGCGTGAAAAACTGGGAATCATCACTATACCTATCGCCAGCATCGCGTTGAAAAGACCCGGGCCAAGAACCGCCATCATAGCAATAGCAAGGAGAACATATGGAAATGAAAGCAGCGCGTCCATTATTCTCATTATCAGAGAATCGGTGAATCCTCCGAAGAAACCCGCTATCATACCGATTATGGTACCTAAAAAGGAACCGATTCCAACCGCCACTATTCCCACCATTAGAGAAATTCGACTCCCATAGACCAGTCTGCTAAAGAGGTCCCTTCCGTAATCATCCGTGCCGAAGAGATGTCCGCCTTCTCCCGGCAAAGCAAATATGTTCATGAAGTCCATTTCGTCCGCCTCATGTGTAGCTATCAGAGGCGCAAATATTGCGAGCACGAGAATTGCAGCAATTACAAAGAGACCGACGGCGGCCTGTTTGCTTCTCAAGAGTCTTCTGAAGAATTTGGCAATGATCATTATTGGGACCCTCCATAAGCGACCCTGATCTTGGGATTAAGAAGAGCGTACAGCGTGTCCACGATAAAATTCACAAGAATGTAGATGAAGGCAATAACAATCACCTCACCCTGCACCAGCAAGAAATCCCTTCTCAAAATCGCGTCGATCATCAACTTACCCAGCCCCGGAAGAGCAAAGACAGTCTCGGTTAGGACAGCACCGGCCAACAACGTACCGAGTTGCAAACCGATTACCGTCACTATCGGGACCAACGCATTTCTTAGGGCGTGATTGTAAAGAACCAGCCTGTTCTTAAGGCCTTTGGCCAAAGCAGTCCGAACATAATCCTGTTTGAGAACCTCAAGCATACTCGATCGGGTGAATCTAGTTATAATACCCATCGATTGCACCCCTAATGCAACTGAGGGCAAGATTATGTGCTTTACCACATCCCAGATACCGTTGGATATGTTTCCAATTCCTACGGCAGGCAACCAGCCGAGCTGCAGTGCAAACACGATAATCAGGATCATCCCGAACCAGAAGATTGGAATAGAGATCCCGACCAAAGAGAAAACTGTAATGCTCAAATCCAGGAAAGTATCGTGTTTAGTCGCCGCAAGAATACCTGCAGGAATTCCTATTATAGAAGCAATGAAGAGGGCACTAACGCTTAAGAGAAGTGTGGTTGGAAGTCTCTCGATAATCAGAGAGAGAACGTCTTGCTTATAAATGAGAGACTTTCCGAAATCACCGGTGAAAACCCTCTTCACATAGAGTAAAAATTGGCTGAATACAGATTGATCAAGACCTAGCTCGGCCCTAAAACGCTCAATATCCTGAACTCTGGCTCCCGGTCCTAGAAGAACGGCCGCCGGGTCTCCGGGTATGAGTTTCATCAAAAGGAAGACCGTCAGAAGCACAAAGAAGAGCGTAGGAATAATCTGCACGAGCCTTCTGACAACGAATTTTCTCACCGTATCACTCCCTGCTTAAAAGGGGATGGAGCAGAAGCTCCATCCCGTGAGAATGAGAGTTTATTCAACGTAGACGTTGGTTCCTGGTGCAAAAACCCTTATAGTCATATCTGAAGATACTGTGAACCCTTTGACTTTATCACTGACACCCATCACTACTAGCTTGTGATACCCAGGGAAGTAGATTCTATCCTTCATGACAAGTTCTTCTGCCTTTCTGTAGTACGTGATTCTTTCATCCTGATCCGCAGAAGATTCGCCTAGCTCGATATATTTGTCAACTTCCGGGTTGTTGTATCTGCCGCCATTTCCGTATGTTCCGGCTGTCGAAGAATGGAACATATAGTACATGAAGAATTCCGGATCTGGATACCATGTCCAGCCTATTGCATAGATATCGGCTTCTCCATTGCCCGAAACTTCAACAAAGCTTCCCCATTCAAGTGATATAACTTCGAGATCGATGCCGACTTGCTTAAGCATTGACTGCATGACAATCGCCATTTTTCTCCTGTTTGGATCATCAGAAGTGTACATTTTGAGTTTAAGGCCATCTGAGTATCCAGCGTCCTTAAGGATCTGCTTTGCGCCTTCAGGATCATACGGTGTGTAGAAATCTTTAACATCGGGATTATATGCCCATGATCCGGGGGGGATCGGACCATACGCAGGAACTCCGCTTTCGTTAGGGAATACTACCTTTGCTATCTGGGTCACATCTACTGCCTTGAAGATGGCTTCTCTCACCTTTGGATCAGTCGTAGGCCCCTTCGTAGCATTCATATATGCTGCATAAATGTTGTTTCCTCCGACCATTACGGCCTCAACATTCGGATCGGCAGTCACTTTTGGAATATCTTGATCTAGAACATCGCTAGTGATATCTACCTGTCCGCTGAGTAGTGCGAGTGTCAATACTGCTTTGTCGGGGATGAACTTGTACGTAAGTTTCTTTACATAAGGCTTTTCACCCCAGTAATCTTCGTATCTCTCAAAAGACATGTGGTCATCTTTGACCCATTCTTTCATGACGTAAGGTCCTGACCCGATTGGATGAAGTACGAAATCATCGCCCCAACCTTCTACTTCTTCTTTAGGGACGATTGCAGCTCCGATATCCGTAAGAACAGTAAGGAATGGAGCGTAAGGATACTGAAGAGTGATCTTGACGGTATAAGTATCAACAACTTCAATAGTGTCTATCATGTAGATCCTTACCATCGGAGAGATCTCCATCTCTCTGTCGAAACTGTACTTCACGTCTTCAGCAGTAACGTTACGACCGTCCTGGAATTTGCCCTTCTGAAAGAACACATTTTCTCTGAGCTTGAAAGTCCAGACCTTCAAGTCATCACTCACTGTCCACGATTCTGCAACTAAAGGTTTGATCTCTTGAACATCAGAGGTGTAAGCTACCAGTGTCTCAAATATGTTCCTCATAACCTGTGACGAAGCGAGATCCTGATACATTGCCGGATCCATTGTTGTCGGGTTCTGGTCAGTGCCAACCACGAGTTCCGAATCATACTTGTCTGCCGCTATCATAGAGAATGACAGCAAAGCCAAAAGAACAGCTGTTACAAGATACTTTCTCATACAATACCTCCTTTTTCACACGATGGTGCGAAGAAATTCCCCCACAATTCTTCTTGCTGAAATCACTCTTCCAGAAGCAATCTCCTGAATCTTTGCTTCATGATAAGCGTTGTAACCCATGCAATCGAGATAAACGTACTCAAAATCACTTAGACCGCGAGGAATAGAGAAAGTCCCCTCATATGGGGAGAAGCTGAAGACCTCAAAACTCCTTGATAGCCCCTTCCATCTCAGTGCGAGACCCTCTTGCTTTTTTTCTGGTACCACGACCGCAAGACTCTTAAAAGGACTTCGAGAATTCAGGAAAGATCTGATGACACTATATGACTCAATATACTTATTGATTCCAAACTCACTAGTGCAGAGAAGCACTGTTGGCTCCGTGACAACAAACTCCATGAGCCGTCTTCTTACCCAACTCTCAGATAACTCCACTTCTTCACCTTCACGCAGACGACTAACGAGAACATCGCTTTTTGAAACGGGTCTTATTGAGTCGAGGTTCTCGATTTCATCAAGTAGACCGATTTCATTAACCTTCAGTGGCGTCCCAATGATCTCCACGAGTTCTGGAACAAGATCATTTCTAGGAGTTTGCCCAATTGTCAGAAATGTCATAGCGCTTCCCCGCTTAAGTACGAATTAATTAAGTTAAATTATACTACATGACCCCGGACAATCCAAAATCGAGTATCTCATTCGGAAAGCGAACAAAAGGGCCTTCCGAGCAAATGCATTCGCACCCTTCATTTGATG
>DSBT01000024.1 GCA_011045915.1 Mesotoga infera | reverse complement strand
TATCGGCGCTCGGTTACGGTTGCTGGGGAATCTCCGGTCCGTCATTCTGGGATGGGACGACAGACGAAGACTCGATCAAGACTATTGAGAGGGCAATAGCCGGAGGAATAAACTTCTTCGATGTGGCGCCGGTATACGGTCTGGGACATGCTGAGGAGGTACTTGGGAAGGCAATGAAAGGCTCTAGGGATAAGATCTTTATTGCAACTAAGTGCGGTCTTCTCTGGGACGATCAGGGAAGAACGAGAAACTGTCTCAAACCAGAGAGCGTAAGAAGAGAGATCGAAGATAGTCTCCGAAGACTCGGAACAGATCATGTGGATCTCTATCAGCTACACTGGCCCGATCCAGAAGTCGAAATCGAAGAGACAATGGAGACTATGGTCGATCTGAAAAGAGAGGGAAAGATCAGATACATAGGTCTGTCAAACTTTTCAATCCCCGAGGCAAGAAGAGCAATGAAGGTGGGAGAGATATGCAGCATGCAGGGCCTCTACAATTTGCTCGAAAGGAATCCAAAGAGCTACCACAATATTCCGCTCGATTACAGAGTCGAAGAGGAAGTCCTTCCCTTCGTTCTGGAGAATGGAATGGCCTTTCTGCCATACAGCCCGCTCTTCCAGGGCCTCTTGGCTGGAGCGATAAGCGATAAGAAGAAGTTCAGCGAACATGACGTGCGGGCAGCAAATCCGAAGCTAAGTACACCTGAGTTCAAGAAATACTACGAGGTCGTCGTGCAACTGAACAGGCTGGCCCATGAGATAGGTAAGCCTCTGAGTCACATAGCTATAAACTGGCTTATCCGAAATGAAGCGGTTACATCGGTTATCGCGGGTGCTCAGAAGGTCGAACAGATAGAGCAGAATCTCGGCGCCGTCGAATGGGATATGAATGATGACCTATACGAAAGGATAGAAGAGATAATCTCCAGTTCCAATCTAGAGCTGTAGGGGGTGTCTATTTGAAAGCCGCGTTTGTGAAATCACCGTTTAAATTCGAGATCCGGGAGGTAGATCTTCCCCCTCTGGAACCAAATGACGTACTGCTGAAGATAAAGGCCTCGGGAATCTGCGGAACAGATCTTCACACAGCTAGAACCGAAGCCAAAGACTGGCAAACTTTCGGCCACGAGATAGTCGGCATTGTAGAAGAAGTTGGTTCAAATGTAGAAAATGTCGAGGTCGGTCAGAGCGTGCTGGTAGAAAGCGGCTCCTTTTGCGGGACTTGCGAGGACTGCAGAAACGGGAGAGTAGATCTCTGCCATGACAGAGCGCCCAACGTCTTCATAAGGGCCGAAAAAGAGAATCTCACGATGGGCTTTGCCGAGAAGGTAATAATTGACAAGCAAAATGCAGTTCCCTTCGAGGGAGTTCCTTTTGAGGAGGCATCTCTCGTCGAGCCAATGGGAGTTGCGCTGGACCTCACATACACGGTTGATCCCAAGCTGAACGACGACGTGCTGGTCGTTGGCCTAGGCCCGATCGGTCTCATGGCCGTTCAGATAGTCAAAGCCATGGGAGCTAGAAGAATCTTTGTCGCCAACCATTCAAGATCTAAGATAAGGATTGATGTCGCAAAGAGCTTCGGAGTGGAGGATGTCATATTCGTCGACAAGACCCCGATCAGCTCCTATAAATTCCCTAAGGGCGGAGTCGATAGAGCTCTCGTAACCGCACCGCCTTACGTGATTCCCGAAGTTCTTGACGTCATGAATTTTGGAGGAGTCGTCGGCTTCATCGGAATAGACTACGGTGAGGGACGGTTCATAAAATTCGATGCGAACAAGTTCCACTTCAGCAAGCTTCAGCTTAGAGCCTCCCATGCAGTTCCGGCTCTGTACTTCCCAAGATGCGTAGATATGATAAAGAGCGGAGCAGTAAATGTGAAACCGCTGATCACCGATACCTTCAAACTGGAAGATATAGGTGAGATGATGGTCAAGGCCGAGAACGAGAAGGACAAAGTAATAAAGGCAGTAATGCTAGATTGAGAATGAATACAGGGGCCAGCCGCAATGGCGGGCCTTTTTCTTTGAGATCAACCTGAAGAGAAAGGATGATCATCATCGGTCAACAGTCCGCCGTCCTCCGAGAAGAACCGGTTCTTCGTTCCGACACCGCGCGTCCAGGTTGTTCGTTCTTGGCAAAGAATTCCATCATGACTGAAAATGAGGTCGGTTCTTGATGTGCACACAACCCGTCGACGATGGAGCCGTCGACACCCTTCTCGAGAGCTCATCACTACCCACATCGTCTTCTTTGGAGCTCAATCATTTTGCTCCTCATTTCCAGAATCAGTTAGCATTAGTAGTAAATAATGGCGGTTTCATGGATCTCTACGTTCTTGATCTTAAATCCCCGCTTGAGCGGGGGGGACCGCTTGCGGTGGGGTGTGTGCTCTTTGAACAACGTTTAGAATAGATTGGCCTGTTGAAAATTGAGCGATATGTTCACTACTTCACGTTATTTAATCTGTGATCCATATTTATGCTCCTACCAGAGACCAAGAACTAACATCGAGCAACCACTCACATCGGACTATTTCAGAGCATCGGCTTTTTCGCATACAAAGACCAACACCCTCCGCCACTACGTGGCCCTCCTCCCTCAAGGGAGGACTTAAGATCAGGATCATCAAGAGCCAAACACAGCATTCGCACGAGAACCAACATATTAATGAAATTTAACTCCCTGACTCATGTGTAATGATGAGCTCTTGAGGGAAATTGAAGAGCTCTTCAAGGCTTTTCAAGATCCCAGAACCTTACCTGCCCTCTTTGCTTTTCCCTTATCTCTACTCTCTAAATAATGGTTTGACCAAGGACGGTTATTCCGAAACGCCCAATTCCGTCATTCCGACAAAGCTCCTGGTCGGAATCTCGATACTATTACTTCACGGCTCTCGTCGGCGAACGGAGAACCATTCAACGGCCAACCAGTTTCTCTTGATCTTCCGATCTCTGTCAAATTTCATCTTCTTTTCCCTCCATTCTTCTCTTCCATTCTAGAGGGTTTACACAATCTTATTTACATACTCAGACAATCTATCAGGCACCTACAAGAGAGGCAGGAGACAGAACCTCCTGGTGCGTGAGCGCCAGCATCACTTCCCCGGATGCCCTTCCGGGCATCACTTCCTCGCGCCAGCGAGCCTCACTTCCTGCCGGAGGCAGCATCACTTCTGACCTTGATGCCACCAGCCTGCTACC
>DSBT01000023.1 GCA_011045915.1 Mesotoga infera | reverse complement strand
GGCTTGGCTGCATCAACGATACTCCATCTTCTGAACGCGAGGAACAGCGCAAAACCCATAGGACCGACCGCCCACCAGACAAGGTGGACAAGAGCCGGCAGTAGAAAACCATAACCAATGAAAGTTCGTCTTATCAGTTTGTGAGACTCAATGTTTGTCACTATAAAGACGCTTACTATTACCATTACCAGAAGTACTAGAATTGCTCCAATGGAGAAGAACTGAATAGACAAGATTGAGTTTTCTCTAAGAGTCTCCTCGAACAACACAGTAAAATCGTATCCGCCAATATTCCGGCTTGCATATGTGTGAATCACATCATTGATTTTCGCAGAACCGGTCTCTATTCCATTTACTTGAGAAGATGTGACTATCTCGAGATTCGAAATTCTTCTGGCAGTCAGATTAGAGGCCACCACTTCGCCTTCGTGCTGGATAATGAAGTTTGCTCCCGTACTTCGTCTCGATGTGTCAACGAAATCACCGAAGAATCCTTGGTTCCCCTTCAATACTAAATGATCAGCATCATTGAACCAGGCCTTTGCTCTCTTCAACCCAACGCCTTCGCTAATCTCTCCAAGAGCTTCACCAAAGACAAAGAAGGCGAATGAAGCGATCAGTACGATCGCAGGCAGATGTGCTGTCAGCCCGAATATCATACAAGTACGCTCATTCAGAGCGGCGTGGGATGCCGCCTTCTTGTAGAATGAGAGCAAGACGAGAACGGCAAAAGCGAATGAAGCAAGAGCAGAGATCCACAGAAAAAGCGACAAAGAGGTGTATTTGTCTTCCCAATCCGCGTCGGTTGTGAGAGTTGAGAAGAATCCAATTACATCCCAGTTGTCGGAATCGTAGACCGCAATTGCGTTTATCAACGCTTTGCTTCCTTCAAATGAGATCTTCGCGGATTCTGGTTTTTGGCTATTTATCGTTTTTCTGAAGAGACTACGAATCAAGTCGTCTTCCATTCTGGGCGAATCTCTGGGAACAGCGAAATCATTTTCGTCACCGAAGTAAACGATGAAATCTCTTTCATACGTTTCACTTGCTTTGTCGAGAAGATCGTCAAATCTGTCGAGAACAACCAGAAGGATATTGTCGTCAAGTAGGAGAATCCCAGTCTGAATGTATGTTTCATTACCATAAACGACGAGCTCAGTCTTCGGATATCCAATCGAAAAGGTAAGATTTTCGAAAAACAGAGAGGAAGATAGACTATCCGGCGCAAAATAACCAAAGTCATCAATCAGGTTGCCTGAGTAATCGAACAAGCCAGCAAAGACAACGTCATCTGAAAAACTCCCGAGTACGGCAGTAACTAATTCTGGCCTCTCAATCAAAGGATCCATCTCCAGGTCGATGTATGCCGTCAGATTTTGGTAGTTGAGTTTGAAGCTTCTTAGCAAAGAAGCCTCACTCTCAACTAAGAAGTCATTGAGGCTATTTCTGGCATAGAAATCCAAAATGGCAAATGCCGACATCATCAGAAGGCCAACAAACACCAGTAACCCGACAATGATCTTGTAGTGCCTCAAAGCCATCCCTCCCGAAAACGAGGGGCAGTGCAGACTGCCCCTCAGATGAAGAAATCAGTTCTCACCCTTTTCGATATACGTGTCCATTGTTTCTGCAGCCCAATCCATTGCCTGCTTGACGGTCTCTCCACCTACGTTCATCCTGTCAAATGCCTCTGCCCATGTGTTTTCGAACTGCGGTCTATAGTATTTCGTCTGAGAACCAACCGGGACTCTTGCAAAATCAAGCATCTTGATGAAAGCTGCGTCGAGTTCGTCCTGAGCTGCCTGTAGCTCTGCGATATCCTTTATTGCAGATATTGCCAGTCCGCCTTCGAAACAACGTTTGGTTTGAGCAAATTCGCTTGAGAGAAATGCAGCAAGCTTTGTCGCGCCTGCTTTGTCGGGAGCGTTGACAGGGACCGCCCAACCGGAAGCGTAGGTTACGGTTGCTTTGCTTTCAGGACTTGCGTAAGGTATTGGTGCAGCTCCAACAACTAGGTCGGCCCCCTTGGCAATCTGACCTCTAATTGACACGTTGAACCATCTACCTGTGATTACCATCCCCACTTTCCCTGTATAGAAAAGTGCAGAAGTCCCGCCCAAAGAGCTAGCCTCTTGAGGAGAAGGTGCATATCCCTTTGAGAGGAGGTCGATGAAGAAGCCGTAATTATTCACGTTCAGATCGCTGTTTAGATAACCAGATGTCTGAGTGAAGTCCGGGCTGAAGACCTCTCCGCCGCCTGCCCAAAGGAGTGGTACAACAACACCGACCCATGACGGGAAAGCGAAGCCCCAAACGTCGTTCTTTCCATCCCCAGTAGTGTCCTTGCTCAAGAGACGAGCGGTCTCTGCAAATTCCTCCATTGTCCAGCCATCTTGAGTAGGATAAGGCACGCCAAGTTCATCGAAGACCTTCTTGTTGTAAAATATCCCAATTGGGCTCGTGTCCTTTGGAAGGGCGTACAGGCTCCTGCCCGATCTGAAGATATCGACAAGTACGGGGAAATACTCGTCCAGGTCGGTGCCGCTTGCACCTTCTCTGCTCAGCCTGCTGATGAAAGGATTGATGTCGGTCAAGTAGTTTCCTTCGACGAATGCAGGAATCATCTCGGCATCAAGCAGAATGACATCGGGTGGAGTTCCCGCTCCGATGTCGGTCAGAATTTTCTGGTAATAGTCGCCTGGAACCGGTTCGTAGACTACCTCATACTCCGGATTCAGCCTCATGAATTCGGCAATGATTGCTTCGTCAAGAGCTGCTTCTTCAGCGCCTGCCCAGGTCGTGACTCTGAGCTTGGTTGTTCCCAGTACAAGTGAAGAAAGCAAAATCAGAGCAATCACAAGAGAACCCTTCAGATACCTTGCCTTTTGCATACTCCCACCTCCATTTTGATTACCTGTCCGCTAGAATGCGGGTGATTAATTGATTACGGTTGTTTTCCCGTCAAGCTGAACTTCAACTGCGCCACTATTCGAAGCAACTCTAACTCGCCTTCCTGCAACCTCCAGATTATCGATCTCGAAATCAAGGTCGAAGGGAAATGGATCAATTTCGATTCCATTCTCAGAGATATCAATGCCTACAACGTATCTGATCAGAAGATCGATTACCCATGAATGCTGGTAATCATCGACACCTCTGTAGATACTCGGCCTTCCGTTGAAAGGGTTATAGTGTTCAAAGCAATTCGGTCTTCTTGGATCACCGTCAAAGAACATCATTTCGATGAACTTCTCGATAATCTCAACAGTCTTTTCGCGAAGGAGTGGGTCTTTGAATCTTCTTGCACATATTCCTAGAACGTCTACGATATGGCTGTTTGTCATCGGCCATACTCTTCCGTTCCAGGGGCAGTTGTGTCTTTTGCCTTTCCATTCGGCCCATTGACTGAAAGAGTGATCATCTAGACTTGTCGCTGGTACTGGGTATTCGGTCCAGAACTCTGCTGGATTGAGCAGATGCTTCTTGAGACCAGGAATGTGAGACTCATCTACGATATCCGTTAGATAGGGATAGAAGCATACTGCTGCCTTCACTCCTGTTCTCTTGAAATTGGCTGGATTGACATCTGAGAAGATTTCGTGATCCGGATCCCACATTGTTTCAAGAACGGCCTTCTTCGTCTTCTCGGCGCTCAATTTGAAACGGCTGCTTTCTTCATCAAGACCGAGAATTCCCGCCATCCAGGAGAGCGCCTTCTTGAGGTTGTATACATAGACTGTTGCATCTACGCCTTTAAGCCTTATATTATTCGTCCAGCCGTACCTATCAGACATTGGATCAACGGCAGTGTATCTGCTCATAAACTCCTGTCCTGTCTCGAACTGATCTACTACATCATAGAGTCCGGAGTTCTCCTGATCTCTAGATGAATCGAAGTAGGCTAGATACTTCTTCAGCGGTTCATAAATCCTGCTTATGAAATCAATATCTGGGTGAACACTATGCAGATCCCGAATCGCCCTCCCCCAGTCGGCGTGGTAGAAACCGTTCTCCTGAATTTGGTTAACATAGATATGACCTACGAACGCCCCATCTTCTTTCTGATTCTCCAAGAAGTTCAGCAGACTCCCTTGACCAATACTCGTACTGTTGGACCAGCGGGTTTCCAGGATATGGCATTGTGCGCTGTAAGTGATCAGTGCTCTGAAGTAATCGAGGCCTTCGGCAATTGCCGGATGCTTCATAAATGACTCGCTAACCTCACTTGTGAACAGCTTTAGTCCATACCACCTGTAGTAGTAATATGTTTGCATGAATGGATTACTAACGCGAAACTGAGGCAACGATGCAAAATACCGTTCCCAGGTCTCCGTGCTCTTTTTAACAGGATCTATACTGAGCAGTCTTTCTCCTTTCTTAATAACCTCTTCTTCACTTTGCGCGGCACCAAGACCACAAACAAATACAGACTCGTCCATCGGATCGATAGTGATTCTTCTGTGAACGCCCATGTAGAGTAGGCCGTTTCTGTTAATGCCGTTATTGGTGATTCCGGCCAAGAGCCCTTTCTTGCCAAGTTTCTCGTAGAATGGAGACAATCTGAAATTCGGGATGTTGGCCGTTCTCTCTGAAAAGGTGATGTTGTAGTTCTCCATGGCTTCAAGTGCTAACATCACCTCTGAATCGATTGGTCTTCTGTTAGGTTTTATGAGTTTCTTTCCGAAGCGAATTCCGTTTTTCGCAGGTTCTGCATGCGTTATATCTGTTTCGTGATCACTCTCAGAGCACTGCTGGGCTGTCCAAACCACAACATCCAACTCGATCGGTTCTTCGCCCACGTTCTTGAGCGTCACTTTTGAGAGAAGAAAGTCCTCTTCTAGCAAAGCTTTCTCTTCGATCAATTCAAGATTCTCAGCCGAAAACCTGCTCTTAAGAACTGCCGGGTTCCATGTCCTGTCTACGCACCTAAAATCGATTGGGATTCCATTCTTCATTGTGCTGATTGCATAACCTGGATCAATTCTCATGTCAAAGTAACTCAGAAAATCCCATGCTCCTGGACTATCCAGAAACACCGGAAATGGAGGAGCCCATAGGAGCCTGTTCCCCCCTCCTAAGTACCATTTGTCATCTCTTTCAAGAATCTTAAGTACATCAATCTTCATATGAGTCACTCCTATCAACTTCCTGGCAGTTATGAAGCAGTTCCCTACCATAACCAGTTAGGTCAACTATGTCCTTCTTGTCAAGCTCGATGATCTGATCGTATACTTTCAGTGCACCCTTAACATCTCTGGATGCTATTGCCTCATAGAGGTCCTCATGAAGAGGTAGTCCGGCATCTCCGAAAGTGTCCAGTCCAAGGGGCGACTTCCACAAGATCTCAAGTCCATCAAAGACCACATCGAAAACCTCCTTAAGGAATCGATTGTGAGAGATCTCAAATATCTTCTTGTGGAATGCAGCGTCTGTATTTGCGAGGTCATGCTTGTCTCTTATAGCCTCTAGAAGCCTTTCCATACAGACAGACAACTCTTCAAGGTCATTCCTGCTGAAGTTCGATATGGCAAGGGATATTGCTGACCTTTCAAGAGTGCTTCGCACCTCTATCAAGTCAAGAATGTCCCTGGCACTGTCCGTCTCGATTTCGAAGTTGACATTGAACTGAATTCTTAACTTCGTTCTCTTTAGAACAAAAGTTCCGCTTCCGTGAACGGTTCTGGTTATGCCTTCATACTCGAGAACCCTGAGTGCTTCACGCACAACGGTTCGACTTACGCCCAATCGTTCTGTAAGTTCAAGTTCCCCCGGAAGTCTCTCCAGATCCTCGAGGACTATCATTTTCTTGAGCTTGTTTACTACATCTGTCGCGGTTCGTCTTCTTGCTTTCATAGCCAATTGACCTACCTCAACTTGATTTGTTGTCTACTCACCAGACAACTTATCAATCATATTCTATTACCTCAACCATTGAATACTTCAGACGTACTATAGCTGCCTGCGTTTCGTTAGGTTTATTTGCAGGGGATTATCTAAGAAAACGAATTCCATCTTTACCGAGAAAAATGTTGTTGTCAACAACTATGGGCTTGAGTATTTTGAAGTAAGAAAAGACTTTCGCGAAGAGATAAGGTGAAATTCATTGCAATCAGTTGACCAGCTCCTGTGGTCTGGCGAATAATGGAACCGAAATCAGATGGTTCGTCTACTTCCTCAATGAGAGATAAAACAGTGAAACTGATGAATTCAAGGAACAGAGGTATCATTACCGGAAGACTCATTTGCTTTGCATTATCGAACTGCAATGATAGTCCAAACCGAAGAATATCTCTTGCTTAAGGGCGAACCCTATTTTCGTTCACTCTTAACAGTCAGAAGGGCTTCGCATAATTGACTAGTGCATTGGTGTTCACAAAAAATCGGTAATCTACACTGAAAATACGTTCGCATCAGATGACTACTAATCACTGCACCTGCCTTGATCGCAATGAACCCGACTGCTGTAGGCGATACTGGCACCCCAACTGCTTTATCCTTCTCATTCATTTGCAAGAGAGCAAGAAGCCGGAGTCAAGTTAGTTCTCCGGCTTAAGTAAGCGGTTTTCGAAGACAACTACTTGGCTAACATCTTCTCCATTACTTCAAGAGCCTCGTCAGATAGTAGAATCATGGCCAATCCTTGAGGTGTGATTCTATTCTGCAAGCTCTTCTGCACTATCTCCGGTCTCCTGGCAGTCACCTTCTTAGAAACTTGATTTCTCATGACTTCGAATCTCTCAAGAACATTGGAGTTCTTCAGTCTTTCTTGAGCTTCAGGGGGTAGGTTTTCCATACGCTGTCTCAGTTGTTCAGCTACATTGGGGAGCTTCTCAGCAATTCGTTCTCTAATGACTTCGTTCATTTTGCTTGTATCTAGCCGGTTCGAAGATACCTTCTGCTGAAAGTATTCGGCAAGATTCTCACCCTGCTTGATTGAGATTATAGATTTCAGACCGGTTAGGTAATTCTCCATTATGGAGTGCATTCTAGCCGCAAAAGCTTCTCTTTCAGGAAGAAGAACGGTTTCACCGGAAATTGCCTTCTCCAGAGCGTTCTCAAGAGTACTCGTAATTCTGTCTTTGAGGTCTTCGAGTTCCCCCCGAGTTGATTTTACGAGACTATAAATCTCCTGAAGCTGTTCTGGAGAAAGTTCGACAGCATTCATCACATTTGCTATCTGGATCTGGCGCTGCAGTTCCAAAATGTCTTCATCTAGTCTGCTTCTGAGATGAGGGGCTGCAGTAGCAACGACTCCAAAGATCAACACTAATACCGAAACGACAATTATCCTTTTCATTCTTGCCACCTCCATTTGAATCTAGAACGATTATAGTAATCGATAGGTGGAAGGAATGTGAAATCACTCGATGAAGCCAACTATCGATATGAAAAAGAGCTCATCATTGCCCACAAATCTTCTTTATTGTTCGATTATCTCGTTCCTTTGTTCTTGAATTGCCATCATCACTTAAGCTGGATTATGAACTCCTAACACTCCTGATTTTAGCTCACCGCTTGAGCGGTGGGGGACCGCTTGCTTCTCAAAGATCCGCTTATCAAGAAGCGCTGCAAGCTGAGTACTGTGAAAAGCCAAGAAGCAAAAATAGACCGATTACCGTAGTCTATACCATCCTTCTCTCCATTTGCTCTGTCATCTGCAGTGACGTTATGCAGGATCTGCTTTCTCCCTACTCTCAGTAGTCTCGAATATGGCTTTTCTCGAAGAGGAGCTCTCGGCATTGTTCTCTATCAATCTTGCACTCGTTCCTTCAGAGACACCCTCCGCCGCTGCGTGACCCCTAAGGGAGGACTTAAAATCAGATTCATCAGGAGCTAAACACGTCATTCACGCAAGAGAGAATAGTCAACGTATGAGTGCCGTTGAACTCGCTGACTTACAGGTAATGATGAGGAGAAAGAGGGAACTCTAGCTCTAGTCTGTCAGTCGAGACTTCTTCACTGCGGGTGGACAGTATAGAGGATCGAGTCCCGCAACTGCAGGGATGTAGATCCTCATAGTTATTGTGAACAGTCCATCTGGTGCTGGTAACCAGTTCGCCTCTTTGTCCGGTCCCGGTGATTCGTGCTGCAGGTAGAGTACTAGCGATCCATCTTCTTCATAGATCAACTCAGATCTGTCTCCTATTGAAAACCTGTTCAGAGAATTCGAAACCATCATCTGATCCATGTCATACATGGTTATTGACCAGAATCCCCTGGGATCAACCGGCGGCATCTCTTCCTTCGAAAATGAAAGCTTGTAATTGAATCTCGAAGCATCCAGAAGATCTCCGTCGCTGTCAACACTGCAGCTAGGGTAATAGGCCTCTTCGAGATCATTTCCGAAAAGTCCTATGTGAGCAGCGGCAGCCCTAACAAGATACATTCCCTGCATTCTCTCTCTATCGCCGAAGATTCGTTCGGACATCGTCCATCCATTTCTGATCGTTCCCAAAACGGAACCCGGATTGTATATAGAGGCACGAGCTTCGGCAATTCCTGAATCAATAGCTTCTCTTACCGGTTCGGTCAGGCTGGACGGATCGAACGGATAATCCGGACCAATCCCTATTCTCGAGAAGCTACCGATTAGGTCCTTCTCTGAAGGATGAATCTCCAGCTGACCAAGAAGGAAATTGAAGTATGCAATGAATCCGATAGAATCAGCAGCTTTTTGGTCAAAAGGAAGAAGAAAATCGTCCAGAAGAGGGGGCGAGACATCGCCAGCAAAATCACTCAAAGGTCTCAGAACATAATTCTCCTGTATCTCCAGCACTTCTTCGAGATCTCCCGGTAACTCGCTATTCACGGCTGTCCTAACTAGGCAGTAGACGAAGTTCCCCTCGCTAACGAAAACTCTCTCAACATCTGAAGGTACTTCTCCTTCCCAGTTGGGTCCTGCAATCATTATTGTCAATGGATCTGAGCCGGTGACTCTAGTACCTGCGTAAGCAAAGTTATGAGTGTACATGTCTATGAACTGGAATGAAAAGCAGCGATTGGGGACAGGCGGAATCTCCACCACAATGGGCTCACTTCTCAGGTCAAGCCAAGCAGACGAATACAGTGTGTCGTTGTTTGAGCGCACGATGAGTCTGCTATGGGGACCGAACAGGCTCTTAACGTGAGTGAATGAGTTAAATCCGCCTCTTTCCGTTACCTGAACATACATCGTTCGGTAGTTCTCGAGCATCGGATAGGCAAAAACATACGCCTCTTTCGCCAATGATTTTGCTTCGTTAGGATCATTTGTTAGATCCTGCTGCAATGCAAAGGCTGATAAGACGAGCATCAGAATCATTGACCACGAAAGTAATGCTTTCCTCACAAGATACAACCCCCTATCTCCAAAAGCGACTAGGCCAACAATTGCCTAACCGGAGCGTTTAAAATAATCCTGAACAGAATCTCCTGT
>DSBT01000022.1 GCA_011045915.1 Mesotoga infera | reverse complement strand
CTCCCGAGAATTTTGATTCAATGAGTCTTCTCTTGAAGATGCTTCATTGCATTTCACTTTCTGCTCGGAAGGCGATTTTTGCTGACACAGCCGAAGCAACTAACCAGACAGAATTGAAGGAGTTGCACATGAACTTCCATAAACCTTTAGCAGGAATGCTATGGTTCTTGCGATCTGTATCCCTGAGTAGCCGAGATTCTTTCTACAACTTCTTTCAGCATTCTGGAATATTGTATCAAGACTTCTTCTCCCATCCTGAAGACCGGACCGGATATGCTAATAGAGGCAACGACTTCACGAGACGAATCGAATATTGGAGCTCCGACACAGACGACTCCATCTTCGTTCTCGCCTCTGTCTATTGCCGCTCCTCTTGACCTGACTCTTTCTAACTCATCTCTTAGCGAATCTTTGTTGGTGATCGTATTCGAAGTGTGACGTGTAAGTTCAAGTGATTCTAGCAGCTTCTCGCGGTCGCTCTCTGGCAAAAAGGCCAGGATCGCCTTCCCAACTGCAGTGCAGTATAGAGGAGCTCGTTTTCCTATGAAAAGCTTTGTATGCAGTGATCTTGAACTTTCAAATCCTTCAATAGAGACGACTTCAGTTCCGTCAAGTATTCCCATGTGGATAGTCTCCCCGGTCTCGAGGTGCAGTTTTTCCATCTCGCCAAAAGCAATATCCTTGATCCGCATGGAAGAAAGGTATAAACTCCCTAACTCGAAGAGCTTGATCCCAATTCTGTATGTAGAAGTTATTGCATCCTTTTCAAGCACATGTTCTTCACAAAGAGCCTCCGAAATTCGATACACGGTGGCTTTGGGAAGCCCGCTCTTCTTCGTCAGATCATCTAGACCCAGTCTCGGTTCTGAAAGACTAAACGAACCTATTATTCTGACAATCCTCTCAACACTTTGCATCTTGAAGTCCCCGCTTTTAAATTCAGTGAGCATAACCAAGTAATCTCGGCAGCCAGAGAACGAAATCTGCCCAGTAAGTGATTAATACAAGTCCCATGACTTCTATTGGTATCCAGTATTTTAGCATCTCTTTGAAGACCTTGCCGACAGGAGTCTTGCTTATTGCGCTCGTTATGAAACCCGTCTGCCCGTAAGGAGGAGTGTCAAGGGCAAGCATCAGGTTGAAAGTAGTCACAATTCCGAAGTGAACTGGGTCTATCCCCACAGCCCTCACAAGTGGAAAGACTATTGGTATTACAACCAGCTGTATGACGGACACATCAAAGAACATTCCAAGTATGAAGAAGAGAATATTCACACTTAGAAGCAGCACCCAAGCGCTGGAAAGAAGTCCCAGATCCATGAAAGCGTTCGTCAGCAATAGAGGAATCTCTTCTCTTGCAAGCACATATTTCACAACGAAGGCACCGGCAATCATGAAGCTTATCGCACCTACATTATAAACAGTTTTGAGCATTATCTTTCTCAGCTTCTTGACTCCAAGCGTACGATAGATGAAGATGCTGACGAGTATAGAATATGCAGCGAGAACGGCCGCGGATTCAGTTGGAGTGAATATTCCCCCGTAGATACCGGCCAGGAGAATGATCGGAGCCATCAGAGCAGGAAAGGATCTGATGAAACTCTTCGCAAGTACTTTAAGCGGATATCTCTTTCCCACAGGGTAGTTTCTCTTCTTCGAGAGATAGAAGGCCATCCCGGCCTCAAGAAAGCCAAGAAGAAGCCCTGGTATTATTCCTGCAAGAAACAGGTATCCCAGAGAGGTTCCTGTCAGCATGGCATAGATTACCATCGGTATACTGGGAGGAATGAGGGGAGAAATAGTTGCCGAAGCGCACGTAACCGCACAGGCAAAGGGGCCCTCATAACCGTCGTCCATCATCGCTTTTATCTCTATTGTTCCGAGACCCGAAACGTCTGCTATTTCCGAACCGCTCATGCCGGCGAAAATGATGCTCGCGCCAATATTTGCATACGCAAGACCGCCACGCATGCCACCAAGAAGCTGTTTCAAGAAACCGAAAAGTCTGTCGGTTATCTCGGTATCATTCATTACGTTTGCAGCAAATATGAACATTGGAACTGCCAACAAGACATCCTGAGCTCTCAATTCTATTGCCATTATGTCGAGGAAGATTCCCAAGTCCATTCCGGAAGTGATGAAGTATGCAAAGCCACCCATGATCATTCCAAACGCTATCGGATAACCCAGGGCGAAGGCAGCACCAAATATTATGAAAAAGAGTATCAATCCCATGGTTCAACCTCCTTGGGAACGATTCTTCCGGAGAAGAGTTCTATGAAGCTCTTCACTATCCAGATTACGTTGTGAATGAAAGTCAATACCATAAAAATGGGGAAACACATGAAGAGATAAGTCCAGGGAATCCTTAAGACTTCGGATTTGATGATCTTGTAGAAAAGAACATCGCCGAGCACGGGTCCAAGTGTTACTAAGAGCACAATGCAGAAGAAGAGATCGAATGCTATCTGGAGAAGCAGCTGCGCCTTTCTGGGAAGTCTGAGAAATACAATGTCAAATTTTATATGTGCATCGAACTTTCTTGCATAAGGCGCTCCAAGGAAAATCGTCCATATGAAACTGTATTGCGCTATCTCGAATAATTCCGGTGAAGGGCTACTGAATACATACCTCAGAATCACCTGGAAAAAGATGCTGAGGAAGAGCAGTCCGAGAAATACTGTTCCGCCCCAGGATTCGATCAAATTCAGCGCAGTCTGAAAGACTTTGAAAAGTGACGCCAAGAGTTTCTTCATGTTAGACCCCCGCAAATAATAACCTGGACCAGGCTAGCCCTGGTCCAGGAAATACAGCTTATCTTGTCAGTCCAAGGGATACGACTGAATTGCTTCGTACATCCCCTTGCCCCAGGCGTTGTCAAATTTCTCCTGTGAATAGAATTCTTTTGCAAGGTTCATGAAGGCTTCTTTGTCGGGAACTACAATCTCCATGTTGTAGTCGTCAACGAATTGCTTTAGAAGGCTTGACTCCTGTTCCAAAACAAGATAATTCATGTAGTAACGAGCAACTTCCAGCGCTTTGATAATGTAAGTCTTGTACTCAAAGGGCAGTGACTGCCAGAACTTCTCGTTGATCACAGGGTTGATCATTCCTATTGAATGGTCAGTAAGAACAATGTACTTCGTGACCTCCACAAACATCGCCGACAGATCTGTCGGGAGAGGATTGTCTTGCCCATCGATAGTTCCTAACTTGAGAGCTAGATACACTTCTCCGAAACCCATCGGGGTAGGATTGCTTCCGATAGCGCGTCCCATGTCCATGAATGCTTCGTTGTTGGGCATCCTGATCTTCATACCTTTGAGATCTTCAGGTTTGTAAACGGGACCCGCCTTTTCGGTTGTGTTAAGCTGCCTCATGCCGAGATACCATGTATCCAGAACCCTCATTCCAGTATTCGAAGCCAATTCATCGAACCATCCCTTTACCATGGGACTGTTCATTACAGAGTACATGTGGTCAAGATCTCTGAAGATGTAAGCGGCGTTCAATACTCCCATCTTCGGCATGTTTCCGAGATCGGCGAACCATGATGGCGCACCGTCTCCAGCCATCTCAAGGTCCCCTCTCATAACACCCAGGAGAGACGTCTGCTGATCTCCGAGCTGGCCCGAATGGAAGATCTTCACCACTATCTTGCCGCCACTAAGATTTTCGACAACTTCGGCAAATTTGTTCATCGCCAGAACTTGAGGTTGAGTCGGCGCGGCTACCGTATTGAACCGTATCGTATAAGTCTCCTCCACGGCAAAACAAATGCTCACTAATAGCAGAACAAGAACCACGACTAATCCCTTTTTCATCACTAAACCCCCTTTCGGTTTTTTGATTCTGAGGCTCAGGAAATTTTCCCGAACTTTCTGAGAGTATCTTTCAGTACTGCCACTTCGTCTTCCTCAATTTCCATGAGCGGCGGCCTTACTCTCGCGACATCCAGTCCCGAGTGGAGCGCGAAGGCCTTTTTTACTGCCGGCAATGGGTTTGTAAGCCGCCTATTTCTGCCAAAGAAAGCGCTGAAGAGCTCATAAAGCTCCTTGAAGCTGCTTGTAGCTTTGGTGGCATCACCAGAGAGGAACTCATCTATCAAGTTCCTCATCATGTCTCCAATTACATGCGAACCTCCGCTTATAACACCTATTCCACCCTGGCTCATGACCGAGAGAACCATTAGGTCGTCTCCGGAATAAACCACTATCTTCCCCTTTGTCGCCTTCAAGAAGGCAGAGGTCTGCAACGGATTAATTCCGGCCTCATCTTTGACGGCAACGATATTCTCAAACTCAGTTAGCTTGGCCAGAGTCGCCGGATCGATATTCGAAGCCGTAAAGAGAGGAATGTTATAGACCATGATCGGAAGATCGGTATTCTTGCATATCTGAGAGAAGTGATAGTAGATTCCTTCCTGAGTAGGATGACAGTAATAAGGAACAACTACCATGGAAGCATCATATCCCAGCCTCGCTGCTTCCTTTGTCAGTTCTATTGTCTCGTAAGTGTTAGCCGTACCTGTTCCGGCTATCAACGGTACCCTGTCGCCAACTTCTTCTTTAACTTCCGCGAAAAGTCTTACCTTCTCCTCAAAGCTCATTGAGTAGAACTCGCCGTTTGTTCCGGCTATTACAAGAGAATCACAGTACTTCTTTCCAATCAAATAGCTGGCTATCCTCCTGGTCATAGGATAGTCGATCGAATAATCAGCTGCAAATGCTGTACTCATTGGTATGAGTATCCTCCCAAACTTGCCAACAACGTCCATTAATACGCCTCCCCTTATTTCATCTATTGAAACGTCATTTCTTTCATTGAAATTATACTTCTTGACAGTCAATAATCGGAAGTCAATAAGATCCGACCAGAACCAACTAGAGGCAAAAACACGGAATTAACAGTTACGATGTTTGAAATTCTTCTGAAAGGTCATTCTTTAGAATGTGAGCTTAGCTCCAATCAATAGCTCTTGATGGGGAGACTCCGAGGAAAATCTTACAACCGCTGAATATCATGGAATTTCTGGAAAGAAATCTGTACTCAGTCGATTTCCATCTCCGAAGAATCTCTTGCTGCTGCTTTTCAGCTTTGGATGAATCTTGAGACCGTTTATCTGTTTCAAGAATAGCCTTAATCAATGCAAGCTCAACAATTCGACAGCAAAGCTAATCAAGAAAGTCTTTTGGTAGAAACCTAGCCGCTTCTCTATCAATCATCCAGAAGAGCTTTCCATATTCAGGAGATACGAGGCTTATCGGCAGTTCGCTATCATTTTGGACCAGAACCAACCTGGCGATCTCTGCTTTCGCCTTTCCGAAGGCCAAAACAAAGACGTTTCTGGCCTGTTTCAGAGCTCGCAGACCAAGAGTAACCCTTCTGGAGGGCCTTCCATCGTAGCTCACTTCACTCGTGAGTACTAGGGAATCATAATCGTGAATCTCAGTCGAACCGGGAAAGATAGACCCCGTGTGACCGTCTTCTCCAAATCCCAATATTATAAGATCGAAATCTGTGGAATACTTTCCAAAATAGTCAATCAATTCTCTTTCGTATTGAGCTGCGGCAATCTCAGGAGATAATTCACCTTTGATTCTGTGAATGTTCTCCTCGGGAATCTCGATCCTTCTAAGTAGAAGTTCCTTCACTAGTCCGTAATTGCTTTCATCGTGATCGGGATTAACGCATCTCTCGTCTACCCAGAAAAGATCGATTTTTTGCCAGGGAATACCCTGTTTGTAAGGTTCTTCGGCAAGAATTTCATAAAGTCTCTCGGGCGTAGAACCTCCCGAAAGAGCTACTGAGAATCTATCATGAACAGTTTTTCTTTTCTCGATTAGTCCTGCAAAATTCTCTGCGGCCGCATGTGATAGCTGCTCAAAGTTGTCGAAGATTCTCAGCCTTCTATTTGCCGTCGCCATCTTGCTCCTCCGGTGGTTCTCCATCCTCACCGCAACAGCAGACAAACCACTCCCGGCCTTCCCTCGTAACGAGAAAACCGCTTTCTTCGGGACCCCAACTACCGTCTGCATAAGTACACAACTTGATTTCTCCATTCTCTCGTCTTCTTATTATAGGGTCGATTATTCTCCAAGCCAGTTCGATTTCATCAGATCTTGCGAACAATGATGCATCTCCATTCATTACATCTAAAAGCAATCTCTCGTATGGATCAGGGAGGACGTCATTACCGAATCCGCTGGAAAAACTGAAATCCATTTTGACTGTTCTCGTCTTCATCGAACCGCCAGGAATCTTTGCCTCG
Organism: Mesotoga infera; assembly: GCA_011045915.1. Lineage (NCBI taxonomy): Bacteria > Thermotogati > Thermotogota > Thermotogae > Kosmotogales > Kosmotogaceae > Mesotoga > Mesotoga infera. The sequence goes on along the minus strand of DSBT01000022.1, from coordinate 3,638 downwards.
AAATACAGCTTAATTCCTTCATCAGGTTGAATACAAAGAGATAGAATGTTTGGACTGACATCTTCACCATTTCCCGTTTGCCCAAAAAGCATATGAGGAACGCTCTTAAAATGGACGGAGATTTCCGAAACCTTTCTCTTCATCTTTTTGCCAGATCGAAGATAGAATGGGACTCCCTTCCATCTCCAATTATCCACATACGTCCTAAGTGCTGCATATGTAGGCGTTTTTGAATCCTTGGCAACTCCTTCTTCTTCAAGATAGCCATCATACTGACCTAGAACGACGTCTGAACACTTGCTCATCGATCTCAGAACTTTGACCTTCTCATCCCTGAGTGCATCCGCCTCGAAAACCGCTGGCGGTTCCAAAGCCACTAAAGTCAGAAGCTGAAGCATGTGATTCTGAAACATATCTCTCAAGATCCCAGCGGTATCGTAATATCCAGCCCTGTGTTCTACTCCAATATCCTCAGCAACAGTTATCTGAACATGATCAATGTATTGACGATTCCACAGTGGTTCAAATATCGAATTGGCAAAACGGAAAGCAAGTATATTCTGAACGGTCTCTTTCCCGAGGAAGTGGTCTATCCGGAAAATCTGGTCTTCCCTAAAAGACTCGTGAACAAGCCCAGTAAGCTCTTTTGCGCTTTCAAGATCTCTTCCAAAAGGCTTTTCAATTACAATGCGAACTTTCCTCTCCTCAGATCTACTGAGACCCAATTTACCCAGGTGTTTCAGTATGATCGAATGCATTTCGGGAGGAATAGAGAGGTAAAAAATAACATTTGATCTAACCTGCTCGTTCTTCTCCAATTTCTCGATTTTTTTTTCAGTTCATCGTATGTCTCTTCTTGATCGTACTCGCCCTGCAAGTACTCGATCTTAGTTTCAAATCCCTTCCAGAGATTGCAGATCTTTGGATCGGATCTGGAGTAATCCTGAACCCCAGAAAATAACCTAACTCGAAACCCTTTGTCCGATATCTTGCTCCTGGAAACACCAATAACGTTGAACCGATCTGGAAGCAGTCCTTCACAACCGAGGGAGTGAACGGCTGGAATCAATTTCCGTTGTGTAAGATCGCCGGAAGCTCCGAATACGATCATTATCGAATTCTCAGTCTTCGCCATCTCTGCTCGCCTGTCTTGTGTGTTTTATTTCGTGGCCGCCAAACCTGTTTCTTATGGCTGCAAGGAGTTTTGCCGAATAATCCTCTTCAACACGGCTCTCAATACGCTTCTGCAGAGACATTGTAATAACCGGGGCGGGCACGTCGAGATCCATTGCCTCAACAACTGCCCATCGTCCTTCTCCAGAATCTGCAACCCACGGCTCTATGTTGCGGAGATCCTGATCACCGGCCAGTATATCGCCAATCAACTCCAGAAGCCATGACCTGATCACGCTTCCGTGAAGCCATATATCGGTGACTTCCTTCAAATCGAAATCAAACTCCTTCTTTGCTCTAAGAATCTCGAATCCTTCCGCATAGGCCTCCATTAACCCATACTCTATTCCGTTGTGGATCATCTTTGCGAAATGGCCAGCTCCTGCTTGACCAACTCTTCCCCACCCTTTGTCTTGCTCAGGCGAAAGCGTTGTGAATAATGGCGCGAGGTTCTCTATAATCTCTCTTTCGCCTCCAATCATCATGCTGTAACCTTCTGTCAATCCCCATATTCCCCCGCTTGTGCCAACATCTACGAAGTTGATTCCTCTTTCTGAAAGTCTCTCCGATCGCCTAATTGAGTCTTTATAATTACTGTTGCCTCCGTCAATGACGATATCTCCAGTATCTAGCAAGTCTTTAAGAACATTTATAGTTGTTTCAATTGGAACGCCTGCAGGAATCATCAACCAAAGAATCCGAACCGGCGACAACTTTCCCACAAGCTCTTCCAGAGAAAAGGCCGGGCAAAGTCCTATCTCTTCAGCCAGAACCTTTGTAATCTCCGGATTGAGATTATAACCAATAACAGTATGCCCTCCGGCAACGAGTTTTCTGGCAATATTGCCTCCCATTTTGCCAAGTCCTACTATCCCTATCTCCATAGAGGCACCTCTTTCCAAAGAATTCCGATTCTCGGTTTGATGCTCCAAAGCTTCCAGCTCCAGAGACGTATCACTCCAGGTAATGCCTTTGACTATCAGATTTCGCCCTTCTGTGATCCGAAAAACAGACCCTCTGTACTCCCATTTTATCAATAGGGGGGGTTTTCTCTTTCATCGTCAACTCTTCAGTCGGCTTTCAAGCCTAATCTGTTTTCTGAAGATACTCGATAAAGATTTCTGCAGCTCAGAATTCCTAAGGCACTTGAAACCCCAAGAAATGTTTCGTTCCCGCTACCAGAAATTTGACTTTCACAGTGTGAACAAATGACTGATTTTCCATAAATCTCATATATAATAATTCGATAAATCAACTTTTCTTGATGTGACAAATTCTCTGGATACGCTGCGACTCAGTAATAAGCTGATTTACTAATCAGGGTATTTGGGGGTGATGAAATGAGGAAGTACTATCTTTTCATTCTTGTTTTGCTGCTCTTTCTTCTCGCGGGTTGCGTCGGGCTAATCAGGACGAACGCAATACGAGGTTCAGTTTTCACGGACGAGTACATTGAAACGCTTCAGTAAAAGTCTTTGATCTCGATGGAAATCAAGTTATTGAAGGGGAGTTCCTTACCGACAATTACGGGAGATTCTCAATTCCCATACCAAACGGGTTCAAGTTCCCGGTAATATTGCTGGCATCCTTCGATATCCCCGAAGAACAGGAAAGGACTGATGCCCTTGCCTCGGTTGTCGAAGAGTCGTTTCATTTGGAGCAAATACTCGTAAATCCCGTCACCTCGGTTTTTGCCGCCTATATGTTCAAGAAGCAGATCAGCTACTCGGAAGCTATAAGTGAGGTCCGAGACGCCTTGAACGTCCCCCCCGAGGTAAATGTGCTAAGTCAGCTTCACCCGGGATTCGAGACCTCGTATTTCTCGATGAAAAGGCTCTCGGACTTCGTGCGGGACAATTTTGGTGGAGTTTATAGGGACTTCATAGAGGTTATTGTCGAAGCTATCGCTGGCGGAGCGATATACAATTTCGGTGTAGGTGCCACATTGGATATCGATATTTCCAGCCTTGCGAAAGACCTCCTTAAGGGCACGACCACCGGAATAGTCTCTAAGGTCGCTGTAAGCGCAATATCCTGGGTTATGAAAAGCTTGTTCGGACTGGGCGATGAAACCTCAGAAATGATAAGTGAAATCCTCAATCAGGTTGAGGAAATCAACGCAAAACTTGACGTGATATCGGCAAAACTAGATACCATTGACTCGGAGATCCAAAGTATCCTCACAAAGCTTGATCAGCAGTATTACGACTCGTATGTGAGAATGGTAGATCAGAACTACTTCACTCCCATAGAGACCTGCACCGGGAAGCTGTTGTTCATTACTACTCTCGATGCAACTACTACCACTGATGTCGCCATCCAGGAACTAATGTACGATATTCAGATCAGCAAACTAGATCAGGTAATGCTTAACATCAAGAAAGTCATCGTTGGAGGAACTGCTGACACGAGTTATATGTCGCTGTTCGAGATTTTCATTACCAACGCAATGAATGCCATTAGAT